>CAZRYJ010000008.1:0-34428 GCA_964604245.1 uncultured bacterium
AAATCTATAAGTTTTTCGTAATTCATTTCTTTTTCCTACCATTTTTGGTAAGTAAGAGAAATATATATAGAATTTAAGATTTGTCAAGGCGGGAACTGGAATGTGAAAGACAGAGTTCCGAGTGCTGAGTGCCGAGTTAAAAGACAAAAAATCAGAGTGTATCCGTGTTAATCCGTGGCTAATTATGGGTTGGGGGGTGAGGTTTTTTGACACATGACGCGTGACTCATGACGCAAGACATGGATCGTATCTCTGATTCGAAGAATCCTTAGTCCTCACATAACTCTTATAAACAATATACAAAAGAGCTAGTCTTTCCTGAATGCGAAGGGTAAAAAGCGGAAGGATTTTTTGTAAACCGAAGGCATAATCGATAAACGAGTGAGTGTTTTTTAACAATAAAATCCCTTTTTCTCTTAAATTTACAGTTTGATTGTAAATCTCGGTTATAAGCCTTACATCGATCGTCGAATAATTCCCATGACCGGGTAAAATCAGCTCTGGCGAGATTTCTAAAATCTTTTTTAGCGAAGAGATAGCATTGTCGATATCCGAAGTTGGTACATTTAGTACCGCCGGACGCTTAAATGAAAAAGTCGCGATAAGGTCTCCTGTAATTAGTGTAGATCCGAGAGAAAATCCGACTTCATCGAACGTATGTCCCGGAAGAAAAACGATTCTGATGCCATGTCGGTTCTCACCATGAGTAAAATAATCGTCGGCTTTAAACGCGTGATTTCCCACAGTAAAAAAAGTCGCGTAAAATTTTACAATATAGCGTACAAGAGCTTCAAGACTTTTTCTCTTTCTTTCTTCCGTAGGATAAAGTTTTTTCAAGATTAAATCATCAAATTTTTCGGTTTCGATAATGCCTCGGATTGGAGGTTCTATTGTTATAAAATCTTTTGCCAGAGGATGGCAGACGACTTTCATTTGTTTTTCCTGAAGAAGGTAATAGGTGAGTCCTGTATGGTCGGGATGACTATGAGTAAACCATATCTCATCTATATCTTTGAAATTTATTCCTGCTTCTCTCATAAGAGGATTAAGCGCCTTTGTTTTAATAACCGGATTATAGCCCGGATCTATAAGTATGTTTGAGACTCCTTTTATTAGAGTTGTGTTGGATGAAGGGACTCTTCTGTGATAAAAATATATATTATCGTTTACTTTTATTACTTTATTCACTTCTATAAAAATATCGTATCCATTACTTCTACCTTTGTCAACAGTAAAAAATTTTGAACCACAAGATTACACAGATTTTCACAGATTTTTTTGTTACTAAATAACTAATATACTGTATTAAGATTCGAAAAATCTTAATACATATTATCCTCTTGATATTTTGCTTTATTTTCATAAATTTATATAGAATTTATAAAACATTATTTAAAATAAAGTAGATTTCAGAGGGAGAAAAATAAATGGAAGTTTTGTTCATTGGAGGGACAGGTATTATCAGCTCAGCATGTGCCGAATTAGCTGTCGAAAAAGGATTTCAACTATATCTTTTAACCCGCGGTAAAACCAAAAGACCCGTGCCAGAAAAAGCTCATATCTTACGCGGAGACATTAGAGATAGAGCTTCAGCCGAAGCAGCACTTGGAGATAGGACATTCGACGTGGTTGTAAACTGGGTTGCCTTTACTCCCGAACATATAAAAAGAGATCTCGAGTTATTCGGAGGTCGGACCGGACAGTATATCTTCATAAGTTCAGCCTCAGCCTATCAAACTCCACCTAAAAAACTCCCTGTAACCGAATGTACTCCTTTATCTAACACCTCCTGGAAATATTCACGGAATAAAATTGCCTGTGAAAGACACCTTTTGCAAGCTTACAGAAAAGGACACTTCCCGGTAACTATTGTGCGACCTTCTCACACCTACGACTGCACCCTACTGCCTATGCATAACAAGTACACATTATTGGACCGCATGCGTAAAGGCAAAAAAGTCATCGTACACGGAGACGGAACTTCACTATGGGTACTAACACACCACAGGGATTTTGCCAAAGGCTTTGTAGGTTTATTGGGTAATACTAAAGCTATAGGGGAAGCATTCCACATCACTTCAGACGAATTGTTGTCATGGAATCAAATCTACGAGATAGTATCACATGCCGCAGGTGCCGAAGCCCGAATAGTACATATCCCCTCAGAGTTTATCGCCTCCTTTGCCCCTGAGTTGGGCGCAAGCCTTCTGGGAGACAAATCTCACAGTATGATATTTGACAATTCCAAGATAAAAAGGTTTGTACCTAACTTCGCCGCTACTATTCCCTTTTTTACCGGAGCGCATGAAATCATTAGTTGGTATAACGCGGATCCCGCAAGGCAGGTAGTAGACGAAAAGGAGAATCAAACTATAGATAAAATTATCGCCATGTATGAGTCAGCACTACCAAAAGGGAATATCAATCTATAGCTTGATATTTTCTGAACTTAATGTAAATTCTTAAAAACGAGGAGAACAATATGAAAAAATGGATATTAATAATTCCTTTTCTTATCTCAATGGTTGCTTGCAACACACCGCAGTCTGATGAAATAGCAAAAATACAAAACAAAATCTCCGAGATAACCAATAAATTGAAAACAGTAGAAGAAGGCACCCGCCTTAAGGCTAAAGATGGGTTGGAAGACTTAAAAGAGAAAATGGAAAATCTCGATACAATTATCGAAAAGCTCGATCAGATTGAAGCTAAACTGGATCAAATCAATAAGAGACTTGATAAATTAGAAAAAGAATAAAAAGTTATTTTTGCTCAAAAAACCTCTGCAGATAAGCTTCTGCAAGTCCTCTATAATTTCCCCATAGTTTTTTGCTGTTTTCTTCAAAGTCGTTATTGATCCCGTAGTTTTCTTTCATAATCTTTTCGGTTAAACAATCGATATAAAAAGAATCGTAGTCTCTTTTCTGAAAAATATTATAAAGATTCACAGAATAATTTCCAATACCCTTAATATTTCTTATATTCAATTTATTATAGTCTTTTGTAAGTTCCATAATATAGGAAATTTTATATCCAAGCTTTAACTCTTCTATCTTTTCTTCTTTATAATTAGCTCTTTCGAAATTAACTGCTCTATAAACTTTTCTCATTTGTTTTCGATAATTTCTGTACGAATTATTCTGCGAAACTATGGCACCGACCAGCGCCTCAAAATCAGAAAAAGCAGAAACAACTCTCGTTCGTTCTATTTTCGGAAAATATTCTTTTAAAACTTTATCTTTTTTGCAAAGATTATAAAAGCCAGTCAAATCTTCCTGCAAACCAAAACAATGGATAATTCGTTTCTTTAAAATCTCTCTTTCGTCTCGTTTTATATCGGGAGACAAATCAATTATCAACGTTTCATCCTGTTGACTGAAAACAAGCTCAACAATCCGGTTATTAAAATAAACCCTCCTTACAGGAACGTCTTCATAAAAAAAGTAAAAAAGACCGGAATTGAAAGTCTTTAAAAAATCAAAATCCTTTGTTTTTATTTTTATTTGAGACATAGCAAAAAAATTATAGTATTAAAAACAAATTTTCGCAATCTTATAAAAACTATTTAACCACGAGACTGCACAAGATTAACACAAGATTTTTCTTTTTGTTTTTGCTAAATCCTATATCCTAAATCCCAAATTCTAAAAAACGATTCGACGATTCAACTATTTAACTTAGATTCGAAGAATCTATATTTTTAGGTATAATTGCCGTAGCAACAGCTGAGGCAAGCACAACTTTAATTATAGCTCCGGGGATAAACGGGAAAAAACCCATCATAAGAAGCGAGGACAATCCCGGAAAAGATCCTTTAATCAGATAAAAATAAAATCCTAACTGAATCAGTCCGGGGATATATATTAAAAAGAAAGTCGCAAATAACATCAACAAAAGAATAGAAACAAAATTTCTCCGGTGAACATATGTATCTATTACATAACCAAGAAAGAAAGCAGCTATAATAAAACCGATTAAATATCCTCCTGTGGGTCCGAAAATACTGCTCCCCGCAAACCACCCGGCCCCCAACACACCAAAACCCACATATATTATTTGACTCACGCCACCCCACCTTCGCCCAAGAAGAACTCCGGCAAGGAGAACAAAAAATGTCTGCATTGTAATAGGAACAGGCGTCCAGGGTAGAGGGACCTTAACTTGAGCCGACAGCCCCATAACACAAGCCATTCCCAGGGCAAAAACGAATTTCTTGGCTGCTGTTAAACTACGCGACCACTCGAAAACCAAATATGCCGTTTTCCTAAAATTGTCCAGTTCCTTCACGTTATACATTTTCGCCTCCTTATATTTAAAATTATATCGTATATTTATCCGTCATCCGTCGGCAGTCTTCGGTCGGGCTAAAATCTAATACCTGAACCCCGGCCTATTGTCCCACGACAAGCTTTACGTTATCTCCAAAGGTAACTTCTACACCCGGTGCGGGTGACTGTTGGATAACCACATCCACTTTTCCTGCTGTTCTCTTGATTCCTGCTAATATAAGCCCGTACTTTAATATCTCTCCTTGTGCCTCATCAAGTATCATTCCGTTTAAATTCGGCATCAAAAAAACCCTTCTTTTTTCTGTCCCAATATAGATGGTGAGCATACCTCCTTCAGCAATGCTATCTTCAATTGCAGGCCTTGTCTTGACAATTTTTTCGTCCAAGGTTTTTTCCCTAACAGGATAATTGATAAAAACCCTGTTGGTTATTCCGTAAATATCCAGAGAATCAAGGGCAGCTTTCTTAGAAAGACCAACAATATCAGGCAACCTAATTTTCCTCGGTCCCTTACTAACAACAAGTTTTATTACACCTTTAATCTTTATCTCTTCTTTCGCCGAAGGATCACTGCTTACTATAAACCCTTTTGGAACCTCACTCGAGTTAACGCTATCCGAAATAACGTACCGTAAATCCAAATTTGTAAGAAATCTTTTAGCTTTTTCCACACTCATATTTCTAAGAGCCGGCACTTCTATGGTTTTACTATGTCTGACCACAACCGGCATCAGATAATAGAAAGAACCAAATCCAAAAAGGAAAGACCCTATCACAATAGATACGTAAGTAATAACCTTCTTCATCAACGCCCCTCACGGTTTACAGTTATATCAACCTTAGAGCCTTTTCCAATCGTTACCCCCGGCTCCGGACTCTGACTAACAATAATATCAAAAGCATGTTCTCCGCTTGTAGTATAACTTTTTCTGCCCATTTCGAGTCCGCTTTCTTCAAGCAGCAAACGAGCCCTATATTCACTTTTACCTCTGAGGTTGGGCACGGAAACCTTCCCTCCGCCCGAAGAAACAATCAGTTTTATAGGAACTCCTTCCGTTACTTTCTGCCCAGGTTCCGGAATAGTTCGGAGAACTACATCCTTGGTTTCTTCGGATTCCTTTTTATCAACTACACCTACACTAAGCCCTCTCTCAGCAAGGTATACTTTAGCCTGATTAAGATCAAAGCCAATAACAGAGGGAACAATTATTTCTTTTCCTTCTGCTATTTCTTCTTTCTGACCCTTACTTAAAACAATCCTTACGGTCGAACCTTTTTCTGCTGTTTCTCCGGCAGTTGGTTTCTGGTAAATGACTCTATCTTTCTTTGTCGTTGGATGGTACTTTTCATCTTCTACAATTATTTTCAATCCTTTCTCGTCCATAATCATCTCGGCTTTCTGCAACTCCAAATTCTCAACATCCGGTATGGTGATTGTTTGTGTTTTTTCCGATATGACTTCAGGAATGAAATATACAAAAGAAAAACTAACCAAACTGGATACTACAAGAGAAGTAAGAAAAGCTATCCAAAACACTTTGGCAGAACTCTGCTGATAATACATAAATTACCTCCTTATAAGTACTGCGCCAAATCCGCCATCATAATAGGGGATTCCAGGTAAATTCCGGATAAAGGGATCACCATCCCCTGCGCCTTCAATAATAAAATCAGGGTTTTCTTCCAAGAACCATTGTACCTGTTTTTCATTTTCCTCTGGAAGAATAGAACATGTTGAATATACTAAAACTCCATCTTTTTTTAGATTTTTTGCCGCGCAACTAAAAATCTCTTTTTGTAAATTTACAAGCCTACTTAGAGACTCCGCACTTAGATTCCATCTGAGATCTCCTCTTTTCCCCATAACTCCCGTACCGGAACACGGAACATCTAAAAGAATCCTATCGGCTTTGGCAACCCGGAAGTTTCTCACATCCGCCCTGATAGGATAAATGCTTTTTATTCCTAATCTTTCCGCATTCCGAACCACCACACGAAGATCTTTTTTATCCACAGATAACACAAATCCATCATCTCCCATAATTTCTGCTATCCCTGTACTCTTTGTCCCGGGAACGGAACATAAATCAAGGATAACCTCCCCTTTTTCTGGGAAAAGAATCTCAGTATTCATAGTCTGAGTGACACCCTGCACTTGAAAAGAGCCTTTTTTAAAGCTTTTGCTATAAATTGTGCTGCTCTCAGTCAAAAGATTGTTTTCTCTCTTTTTGATTTTTTCTACCTTAAAGCCCTCTTCGTTCAAATCTTTAAGAACTTCATCAGGAGTTGCTTTCAAGGTGTTAATTCTAATTGATGTAACAGGCGGAAGATTGCTTGCCTTTAAAATGTCCTCCGTTTTCTCACCATATGTATCCATTAATAATCGAACTAAAAATTCCGGAAAAGAATAAAAGGTCGATAGATATTTTACTGGTTCTTCCGGATAATCGACTGAATGAAGATTTCGCAGGACACCATTCACAAGGGATGCGGTTCCGTTGTGTCCGAATTTCCTTGCAAGGTTTACCGCTTCATTCACAACAGCATAATCAGGATCGTGGCTAAAGAGAAGTCCATAAGCTCCTTCTCTCAGTATATTTCTTATAGGCATGGGCAAACTTTTAAGTTTTTTCTTCTTCAAATGTTTTTCCAGAATATAGTCCAGTCTTTTTATCATCTTGACCGTTCCATAGAAATAATCATAGGCTTTTTGTATAGACCTATCAGGTTTTTCTTTCTTCTCTGTACGCGCGAAGTCTCTTAATGTTTTCCCTGTGCTTTCAAACCCGATTAAAGCTTCCAAAGCCAATTCTCTACCGCTCATTTCATTCTCCAGATACTGCCTTCCGGACTATCCTGTATCAAAACTCCAGCTTTATCCAGAACAGTTCTAATCCGATCCGCCATCTCATAATTGCCTTCGTCTCTAAGATTATTTCGCAAGGTTACTATTTCTTCTATAGCAGGGCTAAGTTCCCGGGATTTTTCCTCTAATTTAAATCCCAGATTTTCCAGTATATAAGACAACGTTTCTCTATAAGACCCAACCTCTTTTTCTTTAGCCTTAAGACCCTCGTTAACCATATCAAAAGCCAAAGCTACAGCACCCGGAGTGCCAATATCGTCATTCATTTTATTTTCGAATTCTTCAATTAAGTTAGAAAATAATTTTCCTTTCGTTCCTGCCGAAATATTTAAGAAATTCGTAATTTTTTCCCATCCAGAAACAGCCTGCTTTAGCATTTCAGGGTTATAATTAATAGGATTTCTATAATGTGCTTGCAATAAATATAATCGAATAACATTCGGATTGAATTTTTCCAGGAGATCGCTTATGGGGATGAAATTCAATAATGACTTAGACATTTTTTCTCCCTTTATATTTAGCATCTCATTATGGACCCAAAATCTTACAAAAGTCTTTCCGGTAGCACTCTCGGATTGTGCGATTTCATTTTCATGATGTGGAAAAATCAGATCGCTTCCTCCACCATGTATATCGATTGTATCTCCCAGATAATAAGTTGCCATAGCAGAACATTCTATGTGCCAACCAGGTCTTCCCTTTCCCCATGGAGAAAACCATGAAGGTTCCGAAGGTTTTGCTTTCTTCCATAAAACAAAATCAATGGGGTCTTCTTTCTTTTCGTTTACCTGAATTCGTGCCCCGGACCGCAGATCGGACACCTTCTTACCAGACAGCTTACCATAGCCTTTAAACTTACGAACACTAAAAAACACATCGCCATCTTTTTGATAAGCATATCCCTTTTTCTCGAGCATCAAAACAAGATTTATTATTTCTTCAATATGCTGCGTCGCTCTTGGATAAAAAGCCGGCTCCAGAATGTTGAGGCGACGAATTACTCCTCTATATTCATCTTCAAAGTGTGCAGCTATCTCTCTATAATCTTTTTTTTCTTCTTCCGCTTTAGCAATAACTTTGTCATCAATATCCGTAAAATTAACTATTAAATTAACATCATAACCAAGATACCTTAAATAGCGATTAAGAATATCCGAAGTCAAAGCTGCTCTAATATGACCAATATGAGGAGATTCCTGCAAGGTCATGCCGCAATAGTAAACGGAAACTTCCTTCCCTTTCAAAGGCTTAAAATCTTCTTTTTCCCTGCTCAAAGTATTGTATAATTTCATTAAAAGTGGAATCCCATTTCAACTTCATTTTGCTTGATTTCTACAGAAACCCGCTTCCCAAAAAAATAAGTAGTAAAAAGGCTAACTGCTCGATTGGCCAGGGCAAGACCAACCATGTTAGTCGCTTTCTGTAAGGATTTTCTCTTGCCTTTCCTAATATCTCTATAATTATTCGCCAATTCTGCCGATTGCCACTGCCAGGCATCGGAATCTACATACGAATTGTTTTCAATATATTGCCTTCTCTGCGCTATTCTCTCCTGCATAACTGCAACATCAAGCGTATCAGGATACAATTTTCTCGCTTCTTCTTTAACCGTTTCATTATAATCCAAATTTGTCAGAAAATCTTCCATAGCATAAAAATAGTCCTCATCTTGATTGGCAAGATTCGCAAAAGCGTAAAAGGAAGCAAAATTCTTGGACCTTTTATCTAACTTACTCGCCTCTCTCTTACTATCAAAATAAGTCAACCAAATCGCCGCTTCTGCTACCATAAAACAGCTGCCTCTCCCTTTATCTCCCATCAACCAATCCCCTGAACCCGGGATAACAAAAGAGGAGAACGCCGCTTTTGCCGGTGTTATTGAAAAAAGAATTGAAAGAAATAACATTAATACTTCTCCTTCGTTTAGATTCTTAAAACCTATTCAGCAAACCAAATTTAAACTTATCAAAAACTCTATCCTCAACATTAATCGTGACGATGTAAAGACCATTAGCAACTCTTGCAAGATCTTGATCTATACGAACGTCATTGGGACCAAAATATCCTACAATCCTTTTCTCCGTTATAAGTCTTCCGGAAAGAGAAAAGACCCTAATGACGATATTGTTAGCCGAAGCACCCAGACGAAATCTTATAAAAGCTTCTTCCCCTCCTCTAACAGGAGAAGGGTAAATATAGAACTCTTCGATGGTCAATTCATCCGCACTATCGGAGCTCTCTGGTAAAAGAGAATCGGGAAAAACCGATTGATGATCATTGTTAAAATATATTCTATTCCATCCATCATTTCTGTAAAACCCATCCGTTTCCCAACCATATAACCATCCGTCATCTGACCCAATAAACAGTTCCGAGCGCCCATCTCCGTTCATATCAAAAACCAGAGGGGTCGAATAAGCTCTTTTGCCTGTCGCGAAAGGAAATTCAACTACCCTTTCGCCTTCTCCGTTATAAGCAAGAACTCCTCCATCGGGAGAACCAAACACTATGTCGAGTAAAGAATCACCGCTTACATCTGATAGCACAATCGAAGACTGAGTCTGACGGGACAGGTGCATTTTTATCGGAAAATTATCAATCAAAAAACCATTTCTGTTTAAAGCGAATATATTAGTACTATCGGCGAAAACAACATCAAGATAACCATCACCGTTTATGTCTCCAAGCGCGGGTGTGGAGAAATACGTTTTCGCGGGAAGATCCTTTTTCCACTCGATCACACCTGTTGTATCGACAGAAAAAATTGTCTTTGATCCTGCCGGGCAAATAATCTCCTTAACTCCATCTCTGTCTATATCTCCTGCCACCGGTGAAGACAAACTGTAAGAAACATTTTCGTCTCCTTTTCTCCAAACGATCTCACCGGCAGTAGAAACTTTCAAAAGAGTACCATCCGCGGGGAAAACGTATATTGAGTTCCCAATAACCAGGGGAGTAGAAACCAGCCAATCTCCTACATACAAAGGAAAACCATCAGCCTCAAGCAGCCTATCGCCATCCCATCTAAACAAGTGCAACTCCGAAGCGGAAGTCCCAAACAATATCTCCTTACCACCTCCAGGAAGCAGATCCGCTGCTGAAGCATTCCCGTAAATCGCTCCATGTACAGAAAGAGAATCCAAAAGAGAATCAGAAGAGATAGAGTAGAGGAAAATCCTTCCTTTTATTGTCATATCAAACAGCTCTACCTCACCGTTCCCTGTAACATCTGTCATAAGAGGAGAGGTATAAGTGGAGTCTTCATATACAGAGTCTAAAAATTCAACCATACTAAATAACGTGTCATCCGGGTTTGTTCTATAAATATTCCCCCACATATCACCGATGTATATAGAATCATTAACATTTTGAGGAGAGATAACATCCATTTTCCCGCCGAATCTTTTAGGAAAGCCCGAAACAACCCTATTAAAAGAAATGTCGAAATACATAATCGTATCCGGATGCGAAATATTCGAAATCGATATACCCGTCCAGTTGCCGAAATTATCGTGAGTGCTTGGATCTGTCGTAGCCGAAAACTCAGTGTTAAAACCCTCTCCACTAAAAACATCTAACGGAGACCCATAGAATGCGGCGGTCCAATCTTGAATCTTATAATAATCTTTTTCGAAATCCTGAATACCGTCAGCTTCCTCAAGGTCAATCCCCTTTGGAAACCCAACATTTATCATATTAAATAATTCGGTTTCAGCTATCTTTCTCTCGTCGATATGCCAGATTGCAAGACCACCCGAATTATAGTCGCAGGGAAGAGAAGATTCGTAATCGTCAATATTTACAAGAACATTATCCTTCCATACCCTATAACCGTTGGAATCTAAGCTTGTCGTACAGGGATTGACATGATGAAAAGTGTCGGGATTGAAATAAGCATATCTGTTTTCAATCAAAAAATACTCATCGGTGTTAATAGGAATTTTGTAAATTCTGGGAATCGTTGAATCCATACTACCTGTCCACTTTATAGGAATGGAAGTAGAAGCTCTATCGATCGAATGAGGATTATCGAAACCAAGCTCCACTCTGTTATAGGCGCATAACCTTGGTGGTATAAGACCCCCAAGGTTCCAGTTACCGGTACCCATAAGAGCCCAACCTCCCATACCCAAGGTTTCACCGGATACATCATAGAGGTCCCAGAGTCCTAAAGAATGACCAAACTCATGACATAAGGTACCCTGAAGATAAGAGGCTGACCCGTCCTGAAAGCTCGTCTCGGGCATCAGAATACCCGAATCAATAGTATCCCCGTCAGCCACAAGATATGACCCGAACAATTCATTCATACCTGACCCCTGCGCGCAAACTATATCATAGGGTGAATCACCAATATCTGTTTGCCACGGAGCCCCTGCATGAAAGATTATAATCTCGTCAAAGTTAGAAAAATCCGCATCATAATCGGCTACTTCCACGGCATCCCGCAGTAATTTGAAAAAACCCAGAACAAAATTTTGCGGGTCTCCGTAATATCTCATTTCATGTGGTAGAGAATACCCCGAATCACCTGCATAAGGAAGAACGTCCCATTCAATCCAAAGTTGATGATATGAAATTTTCCAGTAATAATTATGTAAAAACTCCATCAATCGGTTAAAATATGTTAAATCATGCGGAGGGTCATAACTAAGACTTCTACTAATTATAGTATCAACTAAAGTATCCGCTCCGGTCATTGTCGTATCATAAGTTGTATCGCAAATAGAGCCAATCCCGGTAAGATTAAATCTGCCATTACCCGTAGTGAGAGACGTGCTATCCTCTAAGAATTCAACTCTGATAGCGGCAACACGTACTGTATCCACCCCATTAGCCCTTGTACTGCGATACGACTGCAAAACCTTTTGATCTTCAGGTTTTCCTGCCTTATACTTACGTTTAGGTCCAAAATACTTGAGATGATCAGGATGCATTTTATAAACTTCCATTTGCTTCTCGATAAAACGAGGTGCAACAAATTTATTCAGGGAATCATTAAGAACTTCATTCGTTAACGGATCCTGAATGGCTATTGATAAAATTAATAAAATCAAATTTTTCTCCTTTTATTTGCTACCACGGAGGGAGAGGGATTTGAACCCCCGTTCCACTTTCGCGGAAACACGATTTCGAATCGTGCGCTTTCAACCACTCAGCCATCCCTCCTCTCTTTAAAAAATTTCTTCAGCAAATTTGCCGAATCTTTCTTTAAAACACCGGAAACAACCTCAAATTTCCAGTTCCATCCTTTATTTCTTATGTCGATCACCGAACCAAAAACACCGAATTTTTCGTCTTTTGCCCCATATACCACCCTGCTTAACCTCGCCTGGATTATCGCACCCGCACACATAAGACATGGTTCAAGGGTGCAGTAAAGAATTCCTCCTTCCAACCTCCAATCGCCAATGGAATTGGCAGCTGCCGTAATAGCTATAATTTCCGCATGAGCGGTCGGGTCCTTAAGGGATTCTTTCCTGTTAGAACCCCTGCCGATAATAACTCCATCTTTAACCACAACCGCGCCCACAGGAACCTCTTCATTTCTAAAAGAATTTTCGGCTTCTCTCAGAGCTTCCCTCATCCATTTCTCATCGTCTGTATTCTGCATAAATTCTTTCGGTAATAAACACGCCTGAGAGGATTCGAACCTCCAACCTGCGGATCCGTAGTCCGCCGCTCTCTCCAGTTGAGCTACAGGCGTAATTATAAGTTAAAATATACTATAAACCTTTTTACTGTCAAGACTAATAAAGACACTCTTTTGTTCCCTTTAATTTGCCACAGAGGACACAGAGATTTTACTCTATAGGCTATCCGCCTTCCGTTAACCGCTGAAACACTTCACGTCGACCCCAAAGAATGGGAGAGATTTGGGTATAAAGCGGTTAGCCGTAAGCGGTATGCGGTCAGCGTTGAATATTTTACTAATTAACTAAAAGTATTTTCCCTTTTGAGGATATATTGTTATCCGCCTTCAATACACCAATATAAATACCTGATACGCATTTTTTGCCGTCATCCCCTTTCCCATCCCACCGAAGAGTAACCGGTGAAGTTGATCCTCTGCCTAAAGAAAAAGATTTAATTAATGTTCCAGTTACATTATAGATAGAAAACCGGGCGTCATTGGCACCAAAAGGCACATTCAACACAAACTCCGTACTACCGCTGAAAGGATTGGGTGAGACTGTAAATTTTAACGGGAATGACTCACGCGGAGAAACCTCCACCCCTCCTGTTAAATCCTCAAGAACCCAAACGGTTCCCTCATTAAAACAACATACATATATTTTATTTGTCTTAGGGTTAACACTTATAGTCCGAGGCGTATCCCCAACCCCTATAGTGCTAACAAGAGAACCAGCAGAGCCATCTATAACACTAATACTGTCGACATAATAATTCGAAACATAAATCCTGTTCTCTTCTGAATTTACATCAACTACAATAGGATAGTTCCCAGCTTCTATGGTATCGATCCCGGTATTTGTTGCGCCATCAATTACAAGAACGTCATCAGAATTTTGTCTTGGTACATAGATGCGGTTAGTTGCCGTGTTTACACCAATCATTCCCGGACCGGGTGCAACAGAAATAGAAGTGATTACCGTATCAGTTTCTCCATCAATTACACTTACATCATTAAAATTGCTTATATATATACGATTCGTTGCAGGGTTAACGGCAACACCCAGAGGCGCCGATCCGACCGAAATAGAATCAATAACAGAATAAGTGCTTCCGTCGATAACAAAAACACTGTCGGAATAGGTTCGTGCCACATATATCTTGTTTGTGACTTGGTTGACACCAAGGCCATAAGGATAGTGCCCAACTGGAATATCAGCAATCACCGAATTATCCGAGCAATCAATTACATAAACGCTGCTATCTGAGATACTTGCTGCGTATATCCGGTTCCTTACCGTATCCACGTCAAGATCGTTGACACCTAATACGCCCCAAATAGTATCAATCACGGCACCCGTCACGCCATCAATCTCCGTAATCCAATACCTGTTGCTCACATAGCCCCTGTTCGTTGCCGGATTCACCGCGATCCCCGCGGCCGTATATCCAACATCAATAGTATCGATAACAGAAACCTGCCCCACTCCGACAATCGTAAGACCTAACACTAAAATCATAACCAAATTTTTTCTTAAAAAAGACATAACAGCTCCCTTTAAAATTTACACAACCAATAAAAATAATACTGTTAAACTATTCACCTTCCCATGGGGGGAGGAATTACATCAAGCATATTTACCGTTTTACTACGCGCCAAACTTATCCAATTTTTCCGCATGAGCAAGGAGAAGGGATGTTAAATATAAAGAAGGAATGCGACCTAAATTACCTTTAGCGCATTCGTTCTCTCCAAAGCCGGAAACCCCGCTTATTCTTGTCCATTTGGAAACAATCAAAAGCGGAACAGGATGCCATGAATGTGATTTGTATGTTGCAGGAGTAGAATGATCCCCTGTGACAGCCAAAACATCCGGGGATAATTTCATAATTTCGGGGATATAGCTATCTGTCTCTTCGATTTTTGCCACTTTTGCATCAAAATTCCCATCCTCTCCGTAAGAATCCACCTTTTTAATATGAATATAGAAATAGTCGTAGTCTTTGTACGATTTTTCAAATACGGCAAATTCCTCTTCAACACAAGTAGGCGTCTTATCAACGTCCATTCCTATCAATTGTGTTAAACCTCTGTACATAGGATAATCGGCAATGGCTTTTGCTTTAACTTTATAAATTTCCTGGAATTGGGGCAAATCAGGATAACCGGAAATACCGCGAAGAACCGCCGCATTCGGTTTTTCATTAATACCTTCAAGAGCTTTTTGAATTTCTTCCGTTAATTTATTTATAATTTCCGCAGTTTTCTTCGCGGCTTTCGAGTCCGAAGTCGGACTTGATTTAAGAATTTTCTCTCCTACCTTTTGAGGGTCTGTATCCGTTACATCCTCACAAATTTCTTCACCTCTTAATCTAACTACAAAACGATGCTCTTTACCGCTTGTAAAAGAGATATTTATCCCTTCTATTTCTGAAATTTCTTTGTTTAAATGCTTGATTATCTTTTTATTTACTTCGGTATCTATTCTTCCTGCTCTTCTGTCTTTGACAACACCCTTTTCAACTATACAAAAATTACCTCTTGCAGTTAAATCTCCTTTTTTTACTTCCACCCCCACACCCAGAGCCTCAAGAATCCCTCTTCCGATTTGATACTTTACAGGATCGTAACCGAAAAGAGCAAGATGAGCCGGACCGCTCCCGGGAGTTATTCCGGAAAAAACAGGATCCATTAAACCGCATTCGTTTTTCGAAACAAGGCTATCTAAATTTTCTGTTCGCGCGACCTCAAGAGCCGTTTTACCCTTATAGGGCAAGCCTCCGAGTCCATCCATAATAAGTAAGACAATTTTCTTATCATTTTTTTTTGCAAGCCTTCTAAGAATTGAAATCGTATCGTACATTAACCCTCCCAAAGTAAAAATTTGGATTCTTATCCCGAACTAAGATAATGATCATTCCATACCGGATCAGTTAGTTCTTTCATTTCTCTGTCGTATCTGATCAAACCTTCATTGTATCCTTTATCTTTTAAAGCATCAGCAGCATCTTCATCCGCAGGATTAACATTATGTTTTTGAGCCACCTCAAGAAATTTTTTATGATGATCTCTTATAAAACAAGGCATAATCCAATTCTTGTGTTCCTTCGGCGGTTTCTTGTATCCATAATTAAACTGCCAATCTCTTATATCTTTGAAAAAACCCGAATGTATTATATCGTTCAAAGTTCTTTCTTTCTTAAACGCCTCATTCACATTATCCACCGTGTAAGGAACAAAAACACAGGGCATAACATTTCCATTCCAGTCAATATAGAAATAACCCCCTGGTCTCGCTCCCGCGATACATCCATCAGAACCAGTTGCGGTACTCCAGAAATCAGCCACAAAAATATCTTCTTTCCGCAGCAGTTGCCATTCCCATTCATACAATCTGGCTCTCTGCTTTGGGGTCGGCATCAAATCAAGCGTAAATTTCCGTCCTATTGGCATATACTGGAATATCCAGCCATAGAATGCTCCCCTTTCCTTAAAGAAAAAACTCCTGAACTCATCAGAAGTAATCACATCAATGTTGTGACGGGTAGCGGTTACTGATATACCAAAAGGAACTCCTGCTTTCCTTAGATTCTCCATGGCTCTTAAAATCTTTTCAAAGACCCCCCTCCCTCTTCTCTCATCGGTCTCTTTTTTTAAACCCTCAACAGATATAGCGGGGGTAACGTTTCCAAGTTTTGCCATTTTTCTCGCCACTTCCTCCGAAATCAAAGTACCATTTGTGTACATGAGAAAGTAGGAATCATCATATTTTTCATAAAGGTCAAGAATTGTATTATTATCATCTTTGTAGAGAAGAGGTTCACCTCCTGAAATTACAAAGAAATTCATTCCCCAGAGCTCTCTTGCCTGACCGATAATTTTATTCAGAACATCCCAGCTTAACCTCTCTTTAAATTCTGCACCTGAAGCCGCATAACACCCCTTGCAATGCAAGTTACATTTTTTCGTCGGACTTATAGTCATAAAAACAGGCGGTCTCTCGGAATACTCCTTAATATAGTTCAATCTTTTGTAAAAGCCTCCAAAAAAAACATTCCCAAGAAAAACACGGAGAAGCCCATCAATAGCTTCTCCGGATAAATCACCTTTTGCTACCGCCCTCTCTATACTCCTAAAAATAGACCTTCCCATATAATACTTGTCTTCCTGAACTTTTAAAGGTCTATTATCCGGATTCTCTTTTATTAGATCTTTATATATTCGTTTTTCCATGCTACGGATTAACAAACCTCTTAATTTGCTTTTATTTATCGCAAAGTTGGTGGTAAATGAAATTGCTTTAAAGCTTGCCCTTTTTACAAAATCCACAGATACCTCCCCACAAATAGCTTATACCATAAGCTATACTAAAGATCTAACTCTAAACCAAATTTTTTAATAAAATTTTTCAATAAATTCTTATTCACCTGATAAAAGACCCATCTTTTATACTGCCTTTTCAAAACCAATCCTGCCTCTTCAAGCTTTCTGAGATGATGGGAAACCGTAGGCTGAGAAAGCTTCAACGATTCAACTATTTTCGAAACATTCTTTTCTCCTTTTTTAAGGAGTTTCAGTATTCTAAGCCTCGTCCTATCCGCCAATAAATATAGAATTTCATTTGTTTCCATCAGTCCTCCTTTACATCAAGCGTTATTTTGACATATAGATGGCTGTCTATATGTGGTTTTTAATATAACGTTTTTTAATAATAAGTCAAGGGATGGACGGAATTTTTTGATTTTTAAGAAAACTCTCTTTGTATTCGTAAAGCTTCTGTTCGTTACTAATTAAAAAAAGAATATATAAAAAGTTAATAATCCTCCTAAAAGAAGAAAAAAGAAGAAGGTCATCAATTTAACAACCTCGACTTTTCTACTCCAGAACTTATTTAACACAGAGGATCTCATCCCTTTATACGTTGCGACAAAAACAACTATAAGAGGAAAAACGAATGCAATATTGTACAAGATTAAAGACATTATAGCTTTAATCCTAAGCGATGGGACGTCGCTAACAAATATCAAGGTTGGCAGATAAATCCGGTCGGTGCAAACAAATTCGCTTAAAGAGATAAAGAAACCGCTTACAATCGTTGCTATAAAAAAATTTCTCATCCCCATCTTTTCCCTAATCACTGAGTGAATTCTCTTCTTGATAAACCTGGGCAACTGCAGTTTGACTTCCCCTGTTTCTCCTTTCTTTATCTTTATATAATCATAAAAAGAAAGAACCCCAAAAGATATCGAAAGAAGAGCGATTATAGCCAAAATAATTTTCTCTATAATATTGGTAATTCTCAAAACACCAATAACTTTGATAAGCCCTAATCCTATAAAGAAATACATCAGGAAGACAACAGCGCTATAAGTAATCCCGATCAGAAGAGTTTCTTTGTTTTTTTTGCCTATCGCAGAGAGAAAAGCTATAAGAAAAATTATTGTAGCAAAAGCACAGGGATTAATCCCATCTATCAAACCCGCCGACAAAATAGTAAATATTCCTACCTTCTCGAATCTTTCTTTTATTTTTTTTCCTGCTTTATCTTTTATTTCGAATATCTCCGCCCAGGGTACTTTAGCTCCCTTGTCTTTATATTTATAAAGAACCTCTCTCAAGTTTACTTTTTGCAAATCTTCACTTGTCAGATAATCTTCTCCGATAAAAAGCATAGGAGTTGTCAACCTTTTGCTCTCCGGAACATTATAAAATTCACAGAACGCCTCATTTAATTCCTTATTTTCGATACTTGTAATATCATATCTTGAGACCGAAAAATTGAAATATTTTTTTTCCAGGAAAGAAAGCTCATACTTCACCCTTTCGCAAGCCCTGCTTTTTGCATCAAAGAAATATACCATTTGCACTTTATCGGAAAGCTTCAAAGTGTCAAAATCGTCTTTCCCTAAAACCTTAGCTTCGATT
The DNA here is from genome assembly GCA_964604245.1 of uncultured bacterium. Lineage (GTDB taxonomy): Bacteria > Hydrothermota > UBA3072 > UBA3072 > UBA3072 > JAFGHJ01. Next base: position 18,716 of record CAZRYJ010000008.1, read on the forward strand.
CCTGCTTTTTGATATTCCAATATTCTATCTTCCAGGAAATCTTCGATCTCATCAACTCCTCCAAGAATATACTTCTCTATAACAATAGCCGGTATTTCGTTGTTAATATCTTCATGTTTTTCTTCAATAGAAACCAAATATTCATAGTTCGATGGGTCAGATACTTCAAAGGACCTAATTTTTAAATTATATTTTTCCTTTAATATCTTCAATATTTTTTCTTTAACAAAAGCGCACTCTTCACAATCTTCCGAATAAAAATATTCAATTAGAATAGGAGAAGCACTAGGCGGAACCTTAACTGTTGCCTTAACTTTGATGTGAACTCTAGGGTTTTCCGGATCATTTGTGTGAATATACAAATCCTTAAGAACTCCACCAATGAACTTCTGAGATTTAAAAGTAACTTTTATCTCCCCTGTTCCACGGGGAAGAACCACTTTATCTTTAATTTGCATTTCTCCAGCCGTACAACCACAGGAAGAGCGAACCTTTTTTACTTCCAAATTCTCGTTGCCAACGTTTTTAAAAACAAGAGTTTGTGTTTTTGTTTCGTTCTGTCCCATCTTGCCGAAATCAACCTCTGTGCTTTTAAACTGAATACGCGGCTCTGCATATAGCCCAATTCCGCATAACACCAAATAAAAAAGTAGAATTTTTTGCCTGACCCCAATTTGTCTACTCATATCAACAATTATATTTTTCTCTTATTGTTTGTCAAGAACTCTTCTTCTGATGTTTAAGGCAAAAGCCATATGATTCAATTTTTTCCCCGTAAACAATTCCTTTGTACCCTTTACTATACCAAAGGACTTGACTTATAGGCAATTTTCATTATAATCTCACTAACAAGGAAGTTAGGAAAAAATATAAATATAAAAAATAAAAAGTTGAAACCTTTAAAGGAGGTGGTGTTTTTTTGCCAAGAGTAACAATTAAAGAGGGAGAATCTTTCGAAAAAGCGTTTAAGCGCTTTAAGCGTCTGTGCGAAAAAGAAAAAATAAGGAGTGAAATAAAAAAGCATCAGCGTTATGAAAAACCAAGCGAGAAAAGACAGCGAAAGCGTAAAGAACTTAGCAAAGGAAGAAGGAGACATTAACGCCAAAAGGCATATTTTTAATTTCTGAGTTAGCTCATTTTAGTATCATAGCAAAACCATTTTTAAATATATTAAAATGAATTTGTTTGACTTAATATCTCTCATACTTATTTTTGGGTTTTGTCTCTGGGGAACTATAAAAGGTTTCATCATTGAAATTTCTGAGATTGGCGGACTAATAATTTCCTTTATTCTCGCAATGTACCTCCCATTAGCATTGGATATAGGTGGCATGAAATATGTTGTAAGTTTTCTTGCTTACTTTTTTGCAATCAGCATTTCTTTCACAATCCTGTCAAAAATTATCCATAAAACGCCTCTAGCTTTTATCGATAGACTCCTCGGCGCTGCTATAGGAGCTATCAAAGGCTTTATTATTGCAATAATACTTTCCCTAATCATTAGCTGCATTCCTTTTAAAGAACCAAAAAGCAATTTAAGCACTAGCCTTTTTTATAACCTGGCACACATTGCAAGACCTCCCTTGAGAAAATTTTTAAGAAACAGAATGAAGGAACTCACCCAGTATGAAGAAAAAACGTTTATTCCCCAAACACAGAAAGAAGAAAAACAAAAGCTTGAGGAGAAGCTGCACACAATATAATGAAAAATCTATCGAGCATGATAGGGCTGGGCATACTTTTAGAAAAAATTTCCGGGTATGCCGAATCTGAGCCGGGGAAGAACGCAATTCTTAGTTTAAGCCCAACTATCTCGAAGGAAAAAAGACTCCTTTCTTTTAAACGACTCACGGAAATAAAACAAGTTACACATTTGCTTCCCGCTTTACATATTTTGGAAAAAGATAACGTTCCCGAAAAAGGCAAAATATTATCGGGCGAGAAGCTTTCATATTACAGAAAACTATTAGACCTAACGAATGAGATCAAAAACATTTTCAGCGAAAACAATTTACTGGAAAAACTAAGCACCTCCCTTGATCCTGTTTTATCTCTTTGTAAGGAAATATCAAAATTTATAGACGAAACCGGACTTATAATACCAACTTCTACGCCGCTTTTAAAATCTCTTTATAGCGAAAAAAAATCAATCGAAGATAAAATAGAAAAGAAACTGCAAGAAATTTTAAAGGAAAAAGATTCTTTGCTGCAGGATAAAATCGTCACAACCCGATTGGGGAGAACCGTGTTACCGTTTAAATACAATAGAAAAGACGAAATAGAAGGAATAATAGTTGACCTTTCGCGAACCCAGAACACAGCCTTTATCGAACCGGGAGAAATCGTCACTCTCAACAACAGAATTTCTGAGCTGGAAAAAGACATAAATAGCGAAAAGAAAAGAATCTTGAAACGTCTGACCGAAAAAGTCAAAGAACATTTTTTCTCCATAAGCAAAAATATTAAGACGCTAACAGAAATAGACTCTCTTAAGGCAAGAATTCGTTACGCAGAAGAATTCAAATGCATCAACCCAGAATTCTCAGAGAAAAGCAACTTAAAATTAAAAAACTGCTACCATCCACTCCTTTTAGGAGAAAACAAAACGATCGAACCTCTTGACCTCGAAATCGGAGAAAAAGAGAGAATTCTACTGGTTAGCGGACCAAACGCAGGAGGGAAAACTGTTCTACTTAAGAACTTGGGAGTTAACGTTTTATCGTCATTAGCCGGAATACCCATCCCGGCAAAGGAAGGCACGGAAATAGGTTGTTTTGCAAGCGTTTCAGGAATAATAGAAGACGAACAGTCGATGGAGGAAAGCCTGTCTTCCTTTTCTTCTTATATCGTTAGGCTAAAAGAAATTTTAAGTAGTGCAGACCGTAATTCTCTTATCTTGCTTGACGAACTTGGGGGAAATACGGACCCCGTCGAAGGAAGCGCTCTGTCGATCGCTCTTCTTAATGAGCTAAAGAAAAAAGGAAGCCTTGTCATAACCACAACCCACCTGAGCCCTCTTAAATTTTATGCTGAAGAACAAGAAGGAATGATAAACGGTTCAATGGAATATGAAAACGGGCCAACATATCATCTGCAAATTGGCATTCCCGGAGGCTCAAGGGCGATAGTAACTGCGGAAAAATTCGGGTTGCCTCAGAATATCATCGAAGACGCAAAGAAATTTATTGACTCTGAAGTTTTCGAAGCAGAAAAACTAATAGAAGAGCTTTCTCTGCGAAACAGAAAATTACGCGAACAAGAAAAAGAAATATCCAAACTCAAAAAAGATTTTTCGGAATTAAAGAACGAATACGAAAAAAAAATGAAAAATGTTAAAGAAGAAAAGAAAAAGATCCTTAATGAAGCGAAAGAAAAAGCCGAAGATATCGTAATCGAAGCACGCTCGATAGTAGAAAAAACGATTAAAGAAATCCAGGAAACAAAAGCTTCTAAAGAATCAATTAAAAAATACAAAAAAACATTCAGCCACCTTTCACAGAAAAAGAAAGACTCAGAAGAAAAAATCGTTAAACTTTCCCAAGAATTTTCCGGAATTGACTACCATGTCGATCTTGATGTTCCGTTAGAAATCTCTGTTCGCGGAATGACACAAGAGGATGCCTGGGAAGCTACCGATAAATTTCTTGACAAAGCAATCGTTGCAAATTATAATACGGTAAGAATCCTTCACGGAAAAGGGAGCTGGATATTACGCAATATGCTTCACAAAAGGTTAAAAGAAGATCCAAGAATAAAAAACATAGATACCCCACCCCATTACGAAGGAGGAGAAGGCATCACAATAGCTGTTTTAAAATAATATGGTGTATATGTTTTTTCTAATTTCAAAATCTGCAAAAACCGCAATGCTGCTCACCACTTTCCTGCCGGGCGGAGGACAATTCTACACCGAAAGATACGTTAAAGGCATCCTGATAGGAGGAGCACAATCCTACCTTATATACCAGGGCACGCAAACACAACTTAGACTATACGAAATAGAAAGAGAATGGAATGGTACAATTCCGGAATTCCAACAAGAAAAAAACGAGTTGCTCGATAAAAGAAGGCAATTTGCCTGGTGGATGGCTTTAGTCTGGACGCTCGGAATTTTGGATGCCTATGTGGACGCGCAGCTTTATAATTTCGAAAGCAATCTCTCTCTCGACAAAACCGGAGACCCTAAAGTAACACTGTCTTTCAAAATACATTATTAATGTTTCACGTGAAACATCTGCTCGAAAAAGCCCTAAAAGAACTTCAAATCGAAACCAATAGAAAAAAAACGTCTATGCTTTTTCAGTATTTCGAAGAGCTTATCAAATGGAACGAAAAAATAAATCTTATTTCCAGAAAACTTACAAAGGAAGAGATTTTAACAAAGCTTCTCGTTCCCTCTCTGATACCCTGCAAAATAGTTAATAAAGGCGAAAAAATTCTTGATTTCGGAGCAGGAGGAGGAATTGCCAGCATTCCTTCAAAAATTTTCAAACCACAAATAATCCTACACCTCGTAGAATCAAAAAACAAACCTGTAGCTTTTCTTGAACATATCGGACTATTACTGAATTTAGATCTGAAAGTAATAAACAAATTCGTGTCAACGCCGGAAGACCTTAAAGAATCCTACGACTGGCTTTTTGTTCGAGCCGTTAACCCGGAAAAAATACCGCAGGGATTAGCCCGCAAAATTTTATACTACGGCAAATACACCGGAGATAAATTTAAACTTAAAAAAGAATTAAGCTTTAAAGAAAACATTATCTCGATATTGGCTTAATAATGTTTCACGTGAAACATTATAGAAAATCTTTTAAAAAACTATATTATTGAGGAGGAAAAATGGATAAATCAATTAGTTTTTGTGGGCTCATATGTAGCGATTGTCCGACCTTTATTGCAACACAAAATAACGACGATATAGAGAGGGAGAAAATCGCAAAAGAATGGACAAAGGAGTATAAGCATGAATTTAAAACTCAGGATATAAATTGCGACGGATGCATATCAAAAGAGGGCAGGCATATAGGTTACTGCAGCATATGTGAAATAAGAACCTGCGCAACGGAAAAATCCGTCAAAAATTGCGCATATTGTAAAAATTATATTTGTGAAAAACTGAGCAAATTCTTCGATATGGCTCCCCACGCGGCAAAATCTCTCGAAAAGATAAGAAAGAGTTTATAAAAATATTTTATTGCCACAAAGACGCTACGGCCAAAGGCACCCTCCACCCCAACTATTTTGGACGCAGATAAACGCAGATACACAGGATTTAATTTTAAGTTTTATGAAAAATCAAAAAGATTTTTGGTTGATCTGAGAAGCTAATTTGCGGGAATTGGTAGCCGTTATTAGGCTTTTGGTTTTTGGGGTTGAGGTTTAGTTAAAATAACAAAAAAATCCTGTTAATCCTTTTTTATCTGCATTCTTCTTTAGGGTTTTGAGTTTGGGCTTTATTTAAACAACATTATCTTTTTCTTTGTGTCCTCTGTGTGTTTTGTTTTTTCTCTGTGCTCTCTGTGGTAAAAATTTTTTCTTTGTTTCTTAGTAGCTATTGTCTTTCGTATTCTCTTTTTGCTAACGCAATAGAACCAAGCACACCTGCATTATCTCCCAGCTCCGGAGTAACGATATATTTTTCGATGTTATCCGTAATTTCAGGTGACTGAATATAATTATTAAGCAAAGTTTTTACTCTTTTGTGTATAAGCGGCAATAGCTGCTTTTGTTTCATAACTCCTCCTCCAAGAATAATCCTCTCGGGAGATAAGATACAGATATAATTTATTACTGCAAGAGAAATATATTTAGCTTCCAGATCCCAGGCCGGGTGGTTCCTACCTAATTTTTCTCCCGATTCACCCCAACGATCTTTTATAGCCGTGCCTGAAGCCAAACCCTCGAAGCAATTCTTATGAAATGGGCATTTCCCTTCATACGGATCGGCTTTTCTGTCATGCGGGATAAAAATATGCCCCATTTCAGGGTGGATTAAACCATGTAAAAATTCACCGTTAATTATTCCACCCCCGCCAATCCCCGTTCCAATTGTAATATAAATAAAATCCGCTACGTCTCGTGCTGCGCCCCACTGGTGTTCGCCGAGGGCTGCCGCGTTTACATCCGTATCAAATCCTACGGGGACATTCAATGCCTCTTTGATTTTTCCGTAAAAATTTGTACTTTGCCATTTGGTTTTTGGCGTAGATGTTATATATCCGTAAGTGGAAGAATTTTTTTTCAAGTCAACCGGCCCAAAAGAGCCGATACCGATAGCCGATATTTTCTCTCTTTTGTTCTGTTCTTTAAAATATTTAATTATCTTCTCAATTGTTTCTTCGGGGGATGTCGTACCAAAACGATATGGTTCTCGTAAATCTTCTGGATTTGTGCCAACAGCACAGACGAATTTCGTTCCTCCGGCTTCTATTCCGCCAAACAAATTCATACTTTACTCCTTTTTTCGGTTTGTTCTATAGAACGTTTAAAATAAAAAGAAAGAGTTATTTTATTTTGTTAAAAATTACCTCTCTCTGCATATTTAAAACTTGACCGAGAGGATTGCCGGAAAGACTCATTTCCATTATTACATCCTCATTGATAACGCTATATTCAACCTGGTGGTCATCCAGAGACACCCAAAAACTACCCCAGCAACAGGTCCTGCCTTTTATACTTAAAATATCCGTTTTTGATTCCACAGGATTTGAAAGGGATTTAAATTCTATTAAGGCACATATCTCACCATTTCTCTTTGCAATTCCTGTCCAATTCAACTTTAAATTCTTCGTTTTTAACAGTGCAAAATTCTGAACGCGTACTTCTTTGCTCTCTAAGTCAGCAGAAAAAAAAGGCTTGTTGTACTCAATATTCTCTATTCCAACATACGCAACCTCAATCCAGGGAGCGTCCCAGATGAGTGTTTTCATAAAAGTCCTGTCTTCTTCAGGAAAACCTTTGTAAAAATCTCCTTTTAGAATCTCCTCAGAAAGAGCGTATGAAAAACCTTCCATGTAGGCCAGAGGTTTCCCATCCGGAAATTCGCCTAACGTATCCCTGGTCGAAAATATTCTAACATCGCTCCATCTACAGCGAACCTCTTCGCCTTCTACCAAACGAGAAAACCTTCCTTCAATTTGCATACTGCTTACAACATTTCCTTCCATATCTCGATTATACAACGTTGAGGTTACTTTATACCGTTGAGGTATTTTCTCGTCAAATTTAAGTGCGCCTTGTTTATCAAAACACTCCTCTACACTTTTTGCTCCTTCTACCTCTTTGCGACAACAGGAAAAATTTACCGTAAAAAGAACCGCCAACAACAAAATTTTAGTAACTGAGAAAAAACTTTTTTTGATAATCATTTAAGCCCCCTTAATTTAGATTTATTTTTATCATGTTTTCCCTTTGTTCCGGATAAAACAAAATTTTTTGTTATGTCAAAACACATAAATTTTAAAATCATCATTCTCATACTCCTTTCATTGTAATATAAAATGAGCTTCATGTCAAGCATGTTTTTGAAGAGTCAGACAAACCCTCCAACCCAGGCGCCCCGGGCGACACTACCGGGAACTTTAAATTTGGCTACTCTTTTATGTTGCCCCTCAACAAGCATATTAAAACTATAGCCCGGATTTTACTCCTGTCAACACAAAAAAAACGAAACCATTAAGCGTACACTCCCAAAGACACAAAACCTTACAAAAGCATACCGAAACCCCATAAAGCACGGCATTCAACTAACCACTTGGCTATCAAGAAGATAGACTCATAAGGTTAGAGGTTTTTGTTTTATTGGTCGTAAAGGACCCGCTAAAACCTTGACAATTATGAATGTTTATTTATATGTTATTATTTAGAGGTTAAGTTATGGATTTAAAAAAAAGGAGTAAAGCTGTCGAGAGTCTGCTTGCGTCTTACAAGAAAGATAGAGCTCCTTTTGTTACAGATTTAACGCAAGGGTTCTCTTCAAGGAAATATCCTTTCGAAGAGATAAATCTAATAAAACAGGTTCTTTTTCCCAAATATTGGAACTGTGGGAAACTTGCCAGAAAAGAAAACAGCAAAGAGCTTACCTCAAAAATTGAAAATTTGGGGAAACTGTTTACAGAAGGAATAAGCCCCTATGTCGAAGATAAAGCAGGTGTGGAAAAAATTGTCGGTAAGGTTTTAGAAAATTTGGGAAAAATAAGAGAGAAACTCAAAAAAGATGTCGAAGCTGCTTATATAGGAGACCCGGCGGCTAAAACCTATACTGAAATCATTCGTTCTTATCCCGGATTCCTTGCTATCGAAATCCATAGGGTTTCTCACCTTTTATACACCTTCGGAGCAGGTGGATATGCCAGGGAAATTTCTGAAGTCATTCACTCCGAAACAGGAATCGATATTCATCCCGGAGCGAAAATTGGCAACTATTTCTTTATAGACCATGGTACCGGAGTGGTAATCGGGGAAACGTCAGTTATTGGTAATTGGGTAAGAATCTATCAGGATGTAACTCTCGGGGTTCTTCATTTCGAAAAAAAAGGTGAAGATGAAATCAAAAAAGGTTACAAAAGACACCCCGACATTGGCAATCATGTCGTGATTGGTGCAGGAGCCAAAATACTGGGACCTATAAAAATCGGCAATCATGTCAATATCGGAGCCAACTCCTGGATCGCTGAAGATATTCCTGATTACACATCTGTCTTTGTCGCCGAACACCCTCGCCTGGAGAAGAGAAAAAGAAACTAAAATGAGCAGAGTAGCAAAAAATATTCTCACCCTGATAGGAAATACGCCCGTTGTAAAGCTGAACAAAATGCCGGAAAAAAATTCTGCAGAAATTTATTGTAAGCTTGAATTTTTTAACCCCCTCGGGTCAATCAAAGATAGAATTGGTCTTCACATGATCGAAGAAGCAGAAAGAAAAGGAAAAATAAGCCCCGGAGACACTCTTATAGAACCTACAAGCGGTAATACGGGTATCGGACTTGCTTATGTCTCCGCTGTTAAAGGGTATAAATTAGTCCTGATTATGCCCGATACAATGAGTAAAGAGCGGATCAAAATATTAAAAGCGCTGGGGGCAGAAGTTCTTTTAACTCCCGGAGAAAAAGGAATGAAAGGCGCAATTGAAAAAGCAACTGAGCTGGAAAAAGAAAACGCCTACTTCCGCCCGGGTCAGTTTACAAATCCGGCAAACCCCGAAGCACACAGAAAGACAACCGCAAAAGAAATTCTAAAGCAAGTTCCGGGGATCGATGCTTTCGTTGCAAGTGTTGGAACAGGCGGAACGCTAACCGGCGTTGGAGAAGTTCTTAAAAATGAAATCGAGAATAGAAAAATTCTTATCGTCGCTGTGGAACCGGAAGATTCACCTGTGCTGTCGGGAGGCAAACCGGGCGCGCACAAAATACAGGGCATAGGTGCAGGTTTTATCCCCGAAGTTTTAAATATAGAAATAATCGATGAGATAATAACAGTTAAAAACGAAGATGCATTTTCAACTTCAAGACGGCTTGCCAGGGAAGAAGGAATCTTTGCCGGCATATCTTCCGGGGCTGCCCTGTGGGCTGCGCTAAAAGTAGCAAAAGGATTGCCCGAAGAAAAAAAGATAGTCGTAATCTTACCCGATACGGGAGAAAGATATCTCAGTACGGATTTATTTGAATAAAATTAGAGAGTAGCGAGCAGAGAGCAGTTAGCGGCAAAAAATAAAGAAAAGTCTAGTGTTAATCTTGTGTAATCTCGTGGTTAAAATTTGGTGTGTAGGGAGGCTTTGTGTCTTAGTGCCTATATAAATTATGGAAGAAATAGGGAAAGTTATCAAAACAAATAAAAATAGAGCAACGGTTCTTATTGAGTTACCGGAGAACTGCGAATCCTGCGAACTTGCTAAATTTTGCCGTATCGACAAAAGAGGAAGAGAAATACTTTGCAGAAATGACAAAAGTGCAGAAGCAGGAGATATTGTACAGCTTAACACAAGAGAAAAAAATCTTTTTATAGCCACCGTTTTAAATTTTGTTATTCCTCTTTTTTTCCTTACTGGTGGAGTGCTCCTCGGAAAGAAAGTCTGGCAGACAGATCTTGCCGGTTTCCTATCAGGTATGAGTCTTATGGTTTTATATTTCTTTGTGTTCTTATTTGTTGATAAACAGATATTAAAAAGCGGTCATCTCTTACCTGAAATTGTAAGTATAAAAAAAAAGAATACTCTCAGTTAATAGAACGCACTCTTCATTCACGAATTTCAACTGCCGTAGCACAATTCTTTAAAAGTTCGGAAGAAGTTATTAAATATTCCTTTGGATAAGGAGTAATTCCCGAAAATTCAGGGGAAAGAGTTTTTGTGTTTCTAAAACCCTGAAGAACATATTTCTTCACGGATTTTATCTTCTGACATATTTTTTTAAGATCTTCTTTGTCCACAATACCCGGCACCATTGTGGTCCTGAATTCGTAATCCTGAGTCCCTTTTATTATTTTTATACTCTCCTCTACATTCTCAAATCCGATCTTGTTTCCAGTAGCAAGGGAATACTTTTCGGGCGAAGATTTTATATCCATCGATATATAGTCAACAAAAGGAAGAACGCTTCTTAATTTATCCGGCAACGTCCCATTGGTATCGATTTTTATATCAATTTCTGCTTCTTCTTTGACTCTTTTAAGAAAAGATGGCAGTCGAGGAGATAGAAGAGGCTCGCCTCCTGTAAAAGATACACCATCAATAAAACCTTTTCTTTCCTTTAATTTCTCTATGATTTCATCCTCAGGAATATCAGGGACTTTCTTCACAAGTTCTGGTATAACAAGATCAAGATTATAGCAAAAAGGACAACGCAAATTACATTCACCTATGAAAACTACTGATGAAATTTTACCAGGATACTCTATTAAGCTGGTACCTAAAAAAGATTTGATCACCTACTTTATTCTTCTTCTGTTTTTAAATATTTTCTCTCTCTAAATTCTTCTCTTTTGCCTTCGTTCCAGTCCTGAACCGGTCTATAATAACCTACCACCCGGGAATAAACTTCAGCCTTTACTGCTAAAACTTTCTCTGTCTCTTCTTTCTCTTTCTTTTTTAGTTCTTCTATCAAAATATCTCCTTCTTTTTATTTTGCTTTATTTAAATACACTTTCAACTCTTTTTCTGTTTTTTCCTCTTCAACTTTTCTGTAAGATCCTTTTTGCATTTCCTCAAGTCTCTTCTTGTTTAGTTCTACAACATCTCCAAACTCTTCTAATTCTTCTTCGGTGTGTGGATGCGGACAGTAAAAATGCTCTCCTGATATATAGCCATGAACCGGACATATTGAGAAAGTCGGCGTAAAGCTGAAATACGGCAGAGAAAATCTGCTTACTATTTTCTTCGTAAGATCTCTTACTGTTTTCCAATCCTCAATCGCTTCTCCCAGGAATATATGCACGACTGTTCCTCCTGTAAACAACACCTGAAGAGGATCCTGATGTTCGAGAAGGCTAAAAGCATCATCCACTTCATCGACAGGAGGGTGTACAGAATTCGTATAATACGGATAAACTGTACCCTTTGTATAAATATCGGGAAATCTTTCCTTATCCTCTCTAGCCAAGCGGTATGACGCGCTCTCCGCCGGTGAGGCTTCAAGATTATAGAGGGTTCCTGTCTCTTCCTGGAATTCGGAAAGCTTCTCTGTCATAAACTCAAGAACCTTTATCCCCCACGCTCTTCCTTCTTCCGTCATCAATCCTTTTCCAAACATATTTACACATGCCTCGTTCATCCCTATAAGTCCTATAGTGGAAAAATGATTTGCCCAGAAAGAGCCTATTGTCTCTTTTATTTCTCTTAAATAGTATCGCGTATAAGGATATAGTCCTTCTTTTGTAAAATCTTCTATAATTTTCCGCTTCAGTTCTAATGATTCCTTTGCCGTTTCCATAATATTTGAAAGCCTATCAAAAAATTCTTCTTCGTCACCTGAAAGGTACGCAATTCGCGGAAGGTTTATAGTTACCACACCTATACTTCCTGTAAGAGGATTAGACCCAAAAAGCCCTCCTCCTCTTTTTCTTAACTCTCTTTTATCTAATCTTAGCCTACAACACATACTCCTTGCGTCTTCAGGATCCATATCTGACGAAACAAAATTACTAAAGTAGGGAATTCCATATTTCCCTGTCATTTCCCATACAGGTATAAGCTCCTCATTTTCCCACTCAAAATCTTTTGTTATATTATATGTCGGAATAGGAAAGGTAAAGATTCTACCCTTTGCGTCTCCCGCCATCATCAATTCCGCAAAAGCTTTATTTATCATGTTCATCTCTTTTTGAAACTCTCCATAGGTCGCGTCTTTTTCTCTTCCGCCTATTACAACTTTTCTATCTTTGAAGCTATTGGGAACTTTAAGGTCCAGAGTAATATTTGAAAAAGGCGTCTGGAACCCAACTCTGGTAGGAACATTTATATTAAATAAAAATTCCTGTAAAGCTTGTTTTGTATCTTTATACTCCAAATCATCAAACCTTACAAATGGAGCAAGGAGGGTATCAAAGTTTGAAAAAGCCTGTGCTCCTGCTGCTTCACCCTGAAGAGTATAGATAAAGTTAACTACCTGACCAAGAGCACTTCTTAAATGTTTCGCAGGAGAAGATTCAACTTTCCCGCTCATCCCTCTAAAGCCTTCCTTTAGAAGATCCAACAGATCCCAACCTACACAATAGGGGCCAAGTATTCCAAGATCATGAATATGAAAATCTCCGCTGCTGTGAGCATCTCTAATTCGCGGACTATAAATCTTGCCAAGCCAGTACCGGGCAGTAACTGACGAAGAAACGTAAAAGTTTAAACCCTGAAGAGAAAAATTCATGTTTGAATTTTCTTGAACTCTCCAGTCCTCCTTCTTTAAGTACTTTCCCATTATGCCTTCAACATCTCTAAAGACATCTTCTACTTTACGAGCTTCGTTTCTCTTCTCTCGATAAAGAATGTACGCTCTCGCTACATCCGGCAGTTTCCTTAGCATTAAGGTTTCTTCAACGTAATTTTGAATTTCCTCGACGGTCGGAACATTTCCGATTCTGAAGAAATTCATATAGAGTGAAGTCTCTACCTGATTCGTTATAGAAGTAGCATCTTCTTTTGCTCCTATTGCTTTCAGTGCTTTCGCAATAGCAACGCTTATCTTCTTTTTGTTATACGGAACAACTTTTCCAGACCTTTTTCTAATAAGCCATTCCATTAATTTTTTCCCTCCTTTAGAATTAAAATATAAACCATTATTTTACTAGAGATACGATGTCTTCACTTTTTTCGAATACCGAAAAAACCCTATATTGTCAACTGTTGATATAAAAAGACTTTTTTTATGCATTTTATATGTCTATTCTTATATTAAAAAATCATTCTCATAAGTCAAGGGGCTTACCCTTGATTTTTTTATAAAAAACAAAAAAATTTTTCTGATTTTGATAATTACCTCTTTCCCTCTATCAAAAAACTTGACTTTAATGTTTACCATGTTAACTTCTAAAAATATGAAAGCTCTAAGCAGATACATTATTATAAGAAAGCTGTTGCATGTCTCGACCGCCTTGATTCCACTCTGCTATATTTTTCTTCCAAGATTCCCAATGGTTGCAAGTCTTTGTATCTTGGGAATTTTTTCTCTGCTTGTAGACTTCCTTCGCCTTGAGATTAAGGCCTTCGGTAATTTTTTTAATCGTTGTTTCGGAAAATTACTCTGGAAAAACGAGAAAGAGGCTTTAACAGCCGCCACGCATTTTGCGGTTGCTGCTTTTCTCTCCGTATATTTTTTTGATAAATGGATAGCCATTGCCGTATTGCTTTTCCTTTCACTCGGAGATACGGCCGCCCATATTATAGGTGTACGATGGGGGAAGAGTCGCCTCAACACGGAAAAAACGGTAGAAGGCAGTCTTGCTTGTCTTTTGATATGTTTTGGTATCTCTTTTCTTTTACCTCAACCTGCACTAATTGTTCTGTTTGTCGGTTCACTGGTTGCATCACTTGTTGAGTTCTTTCCTTTCGGCATTGACGATAATTTTTCTCTTCCTTTGATATCGGGAGCCGCAATGGAAATTATGGTCAAAATGCTCTAATTATTCAGCCTTTCTATAACGAATTTTTTTTACAACAAAGCCCACATCGAGAAGGAAAATGTGGGCTTTAAGGAAGAAACGTTAATTAAAAGTTTACAGGTAGCTAATTATTGCTATCTATAGCTCAAAGAAAAATTAAAATGATTCTCTTCTCTTAAAGAAGGGTCCTTCTTTATCAAAGCGCTGCTTGCCGCAGAAAGATTCAGAGCAACTCGTCCAAAATCCAGACCAATCCCTCCAGTAAGAAAAACCTGATCATAACTATCCGGGTCATAAGAAGAGCCAATTTTTATCGGAGAAGGTTCGGTATAAAAGCCGGTACTCAAAGATAGCAAATCATTAAACCTGTATTGTCCCCCAAGATGTAATCTTATTATATTTCTATAATCATCCGAATCAAGCTCTCCTTCGGAATATGCTAATGCCCAATAAGTATACTCTCCTGACACATCAAGAGATACTTTGTCTTTTAAATTAATTCCGGTCCCGAATCCTAACACAAGGGGCAACCCTTCATCGCTTTCAATCGAATTTACTGTACCATAAGCATTCTCTCTGTAAGCCTCTCCAAAACCTTTCTTAATAAGAAAACCAAATGTAAGAAGTTCGCTCGCTTTATACTGTAAACCTAAACAGGGCTCTAATCCGTATTTATCCATAGCAGTAGTACTATTATTAAACTCAGGGTCTTCAGCCACATCAGACATACTTGAGCGCTTCCAGAATACCGCTAAATTCACACCAACAGAAAGCCTGTCTTTAAATAAATGTCCAACCATTGTATTTAAAGAGTAAAATCTCTCCGACCACACTATTTCTCCCGGAAACTCTCTAAATCCTTCCGGAGATTCGTCAACTCGCGTAAACGTCATAGGATACTTGAGTACAGATCTATAAGGCACCGATAAAGACAATCCAAAGAAAAAATCTTTTCCAAAAGGGAAAACAACACCCAAATAGTCGGGGAAAGCATAGTTTAGATTACCAATATCCATCGGCTCCCATAAGTGTGGGTATTGCGCCTCTCCTTTTGTTACTTTAAAACCAGCAAAAACATTGAGCTTTTCGGCACTCATGAATGCCGCAGGATTATATAACCCACATTCAACACTATTGTTTAGACCTATGGGAGCCCCACCCATACCAAGAGAAGAACCACCCATGTCATTCTGATAGTAATAACTGTAACCAAAAACAAACAAGGATAAAAACAACATTATAGCACCTCCTTTTTTAGCTTTAACACAAAAAATTTCATCTTTATCCGCCCCACAAAACATCTTCCTAATCTTACATATACAAAGTACTTTGTTCTATAAAGTATTATAAAACAATTTTTTAGTTTGTCAAGGGGTTTTTGGAAGAAAAGTTAAAATATTAAAATGACATATTAAAATTCAAATTTTTATCCCTTCCTCTCTGAACCGTAAAAACCAAAAAAGTATTTGTGCCGTTTGTGTGAATTCCCGTTTCGGGTTGCGGGTGTCGAGTTAAAAAAATAAATAAATATCCTGTAAGTCTTGTTAATCCAGTCTAATTTTAGGATTTTGGATTTAGAATTACTATGTCAACCCCCTGATTTAATTATGCCGATTTCCGTGCTA
>CAZRYJ010000009.1:0-33092 GCA_964604245.1 uncultured bacterium
CTTGATTATACTGAATACGCGCGGTTCTCAAGTGGTCTTCTGACCGTTCGAGCGCATCCTCCGCTATCTTTAAACCTTCTTCAGCGGAAATAACTCCGTAGAATACAGTCATCAGATCTTTAACTAAATTAATTTTATCAGTTTCATGCTGAAAAACCTGAATGTCTTTACTTCTCTCCCCAAGTTCTTTGGCTACAAACCTTTTCCCGAAAGTAAAGATAGGAAAAGTAACCTGAAGAGAATTACTGTAATTATTAGCATAACCGAGAGAAATATACTCAGTACCCCCGTCTCCGGTCGGCATCTCAAACTGCGGCACACTCAAAAGTCTTGTGTAACTCGACTGCAAGCTTACTGTCGGATAAAAAGATGCCCATGATTCCCTCATCGCAATCTCAGCTTTCCTCACTTCGAGTTTTGATATTTTCATATCCCTATTTTCATCCAATGCTATATCTTTCGCTTCTTTAAAAGTCAAAGAAAAAGAAGATAAAGATAATATAAAGAGAAGAAAAAAAACAATCCTGAATTTTAGCATTCAACCTCCTTCCTAACTCCATCCAAAAGAATAGAAAGAGCAGTCTTTTTTATTGTTTCAGATTCAGATTCTTCAACAGCCAATATCAAAGAAACGATTATTTCAAAAATATCGTTAAAATTTAATTTACTACCAGGAAAATATCCCTTAAGAACACTCACCGCCTCTTTTTCCAAAGACTCGATCATTTCAGCTACCGACTCATTAATTTTTTGAAGACATTCAAGCGGAATATTAGCCCCTCTCATCCCCTTCTGAACCTTACCAAACCTGCCGAAAAAACCATCCCCCCTTATAAACTCCTCGAAATAATCGAAAATTTCAGAAACAACCTCTACAAAACCATTACCCGATCCGATCACCCTCCTCACCTCTTCGATAATCTTTTTATGTGCTTCTACAAAGATTTCGATAAAGAGATCAGCCTTGGAATTAAAATATAAATACAGCGTACCCTTCGCAACACCACAAGCCTCGGCAACCTTCTCCACAGTTACAGGATGATAACCCTTTTCAGCAAAGAGTTCCTTCGCTTCCTCCATTATTTGATTCTTTCTTACTGACTGGTCAGTCATAACGTCGGTTAATATACACATGTTAATTTATTTGTCAAGAGGCAAATCAAAAAATAAACTATACAATCATACATCCTTAACCTCATCTCAATATTTTTTTATCACGCTTCAAAATTCCACCATAGAAAACTGCTTGAAAAAGTACCATTTCTAAGTTCCGAATTGCCTATTATTTCTTTTGCCTGCGCATAAGTCAAAGCATTATTTATCTCTTTTTCAAAAACACCTAACCAGGATTTTCTTAGATCTTTTATAAAAAGATGCCCTTCGGGTTTTAAAATCCTTTCAATTTCATTCACCATAGAAAGCGGCTCATTCACCCAATGAACCATGTTTACACTAAAAACCACATCAAAAGAACCGTTTTCAAAAGACATTTTTTCAACATTTTCTTTTTTAAATTTTAACCGATTTTTAATCGACTCTCCAGACATATTACTCTCAGCGTAATCTAATAAAGGAATAGACAAATCCACACCTACCACCTCACAATTTGAAAATTCTTTAGCCAGAGTTATACACATCTCACCAAAACCACAACCGACGTCTATTATTTTACCATCACAAAAACCGCTGTTCTTCAATTTTTTAGCATAATAGTGACCCAATTTTCGCAAAATCTTTTTATGCTTTTTAATATATAATTCCGCGAAGCTCTTGTCGTTAAAATCTTTTTTCATCCTTATTTTTTACCTCAGCTCAAAATGCTACAATTAACCGGTTTTATACCACCGAAAAAATAACTCAAACATCTACAAACACAATCATTATTCCGCCTAACGGCTGAATTTCTTCGATAAACGGAAAAATCAAATCTATAATTACAATCTCTTTTAAACATAATTATAATCTCACCCTCTAAAAGCCTATAACTTCTTTTGACAATCTTTACAATAGCCCTTGACGCCAAATCTAAACTCTGTGGGCTTAAAACCATATTTTTCACAAGCTTTTCTCTTAATCTCTTCCAACTTGACATTTTCGAATTCTATTATTTTACCGCATCCCATACAAATCATATGACCATGTGACCGGTGCCCGTAAATATGCTCATAGCATATCTTCTCCCCACACCTCATCGCTTCTTGAGCGAGTCCGCTTTCTACAAGTAAAGGCAAAGTTCGATAAATTGTAGCCCGCGAAATATTCTCTCCCCTATCATGAAAAACTTGAAAAAGAGCCTCAGCGTCAAAATGGTCATGTCTCGAAAAAACTTCCTTCAGAATTTTCTCTCTTTCCGAGGTGAGTTTTAACCCTTTTTCAACCAAATATTTTTTAAATATTTCTTTTTCTTTTTTCATAATTGAGAATGAATCTCAATTTCAATTGTATATAAAAACCGGAATTTGTCAAGGGGTGACTTTTCTCAAAAAAAATATTATAATGCAAGGGCACTAAGAACACAAAGAAAAAATACTAAAAAGATTATTCCCAAACAGAATCACCATACTTCTAATATTGCAAAAAGCTTGACAACAATAATAAAATATAATATAATTATCTTATTAATCCGGATAATAAGGAGAAAAAATGAAAAATATCATAGCTATTTGTTTTTTGACTTTGCTAACGAGCATTAGTCTTTTCTCAGCAGGGGACTCAGAAATAATTAAAAAGAAATATGGACTTAATCGTTCACCCATTCTTCTCGAGAAAGAAATAGATCAATTAAATTTGAATAACTTCAAAGCTTCTAATTCAATTAGAGGAACAACCTGGAAATCCTATCCCCTATACGGCGGTGAGATGACGTCCATCGCAATCGACCCGAACAATCCCGAGATAGTATATGTCGGAACGCGTGACGCAGGAGTGTATAAAACCAGAGACGGCGGCACGTCCTGGAACCCTTCTCGCATTGGGCTAACTTTTTATCCTATAAGAAGTCTGGCAATTGACCCTCAGAATGCAGGCATCTTATATGCGGGTACAGACTACGACGGCATCTGGAAATCAACGGATAGCGGAGCAACGTGGTTTAAATCGAGTACGGGACTTTATGAAGGTTCGATGAGTATTTTTAATATTATAATTGATCCACAAAATATGAATATCATTTACGCCAGCATGGCAGGCGGATATGGATTCACTATTGGCTATATATACAAATCAACAAATGGCGGTGTAAACTGGGAACAAAGTGATAATGGGCTTCTTCCACACGGAGATTATAAAAATGCAATTTTTTCTTTAGCCATAGATCCCGACAATTCGGACATACTCTACACCGGAACAAATTTCGACGGTGTTTTTATGTCAACCGATAGCGGGAAAATCTGGAACGGAATTAGTGACAGCCTACCATTTATGGGTGAAATCACCGATCCATACTACGCGACTATCAATGCTTTAGCCGTTGACCAACATCATGGCGGCAGAGCTTCCGCTATAATTGAAGGACATTACTATATCTTTAATGGTTCTTACTGGCAATTAAAATGTAGCGATTTTATCAATGAATCAATCGATTGCGCACATCTTTATTTTTATCCTACAGATACATCTATAATATACAGTTCAGGAGATTGCTTTGCAAAAAGCATAGACGGCGGAGATAACTGGAATGACTATTTAGGTTGGAACTCATGCAGCCAAGTTCCTGATATTGCTTTCAATTCTTCAACTCCCGCCACAATCTATGCCGCAACTGATATTTTGTTCAATTTCGACGGAGGTGTATTCAAATCCACAGATCAGGGAGAAAACTGGAATGAGAACTCGGATGGTATTACGGCAACAGTAATAAGCAGTGTCGCGATAGATCCTCAAAATATTAATAGAATCTACGCCGGAGAGGGAAACGGACACTTCTACAGGTCAGAGGATGGCGGGACAAATTGGTATCACGAATATTTTGATGCTGATGAGTTTACTGGCATCAAAGTGGATCCCGCAAATTCTGCTAACATCTATTTAGCATCTTTAACCGGTTTATATAAATCCTCAGACTTCGGAGACAATTTCGATATAATAAGTGAGGTCGCGAATCCAAAATGCATTGCAATAAATCTTCTTTCTTCCAATACAATATACGTAGGAAGTTCTCTCAAAGGAATATACAAAACCACAAATGGCGGAACAACATGGGAACAGAAAAACGAAGGGCTTCCCGAATTTATCGGCGGAATAATTAAGTCTATTTTATCAATCGCCATTAACCCTAACGATACTTCTATCGTCTGGGCGGGAACTCAATACAATGGAGGTATATTCAAATCAACAAACAACGGGGATGATTGGGTTAGTAAAGGTTTAACTGGTGAAGACATGGTCGATTGTATAGCTATTAATCCCAATAACAGCAACGAAATTCTAGTCGGAAGCGAAGGTTACTCCGGCGGGAATATCTACAAATCTACAGACGGGGGAGAAAACTGGGTAAAAAAAGATTCCGAGATTGCCTGCGTTTTTGACATTAAATATGACCCCCGCAATCCCGAGTACGTCTATGCTGCTACTGAGGGTTACGGAGTATTACGTTCCACAGACGGAGGAGAAACCTGGCATGATTACAGCGACGGAATCTTTTACCCCGTTCTTTATTCACTCGACATTGCCCAGGGCGATAGTGTTTTGCTTATCGCCGGGAGTTACAGTTCCGGTCTCTATTATATTCATCCTGAACTTTCGGGGATAAACGAACAAGAAATAAAAAAAGGACTTTCATTCTCCCGGAAATCCACTCTTGAACTTTCCGGTACATCAACTCTTATTTGCTTCAATCTGCCAGAAGCCGGTATGGTATCCCTCAAATTGTATGATATTATGGGAAGACAAGTAGCAGAGATTTTAAATGGATACAGACCCGCAGGAAAAAATGAAGTCAGCTGGAACACTGAAAAAATACCAGCCGGTATATATTTCTATAATTTAGAACTTAACGGATTAAAGGAAACCCAGAAGGTTACCTTTATAAAATAGGTTCTATTAAGAACCGGAACGCAAAAAAAATCAGAATTTTAAATTTAGTAGAATAAAAAACATTTGTGCTATTCGCGTTATTTGTTGTTTCTGATTTTTGGTTGTGGGCTTTAAACAAACACAAATATTTTTTCGTTGTTTTTCTTTGTGTCTCCGTGGCTTTGTGTGAGAAATTTGTTTTAATAATCTTGTGTAATCTTGTGGTTTCTATATATTTAATTCATGTCCAAACTAAGAATAAAAGTAAAACCGTCATCAAATAAAAACAAAATCGTAAAAATGGAAAACGGTGTTTTTAAAATATGGCTCAAAAGCGCACCTGAAAAAGGAAAAGCCAATAAAGAACTACAAAAATACTTAAAGAAGATTACCGGCATTCCTATAAAGATAATTTCAGGCTTAACTTCGGAAAACAAAACAATAGAATTTGATATTGAAGAAAAAGAGTTTATTACAAAACTGGAAAACCAACTATAAAACAAAAATTTGAACCACAGAGTACACAGAGAAAAAACTGACTTAACCACGAAATACACTAAATACACGAAAAAAACAAAAACATTTACCACAGAGGACGCAGAGAAAAAACGGACACACAGAGAAAACAGAGATTTTTTGTTATTTAAAACCCAATCCCCCAAAATTAGTCTCACAAGTAGTCACTAAACTTACCTAAAACCTTGACAAGCTTAAAGTTTTCGTTAATTATATAATACTTAATATAAAAACATAAAATAGGGAATATTCTTGAAAAAATTCTATAAATATTTAGTTATTATTTTAATAATTTCTGTTGCCTTATCCAATTGCCAAAAAAACAGCTGGCCTCTAACACCATCTCCTCCTTCAGGTAGTTCCCTCGGTACCATCAAGGATACACTACTCTTCAGAGCCTCAACAACCGACCCGGAAGGTGACAATATTGCTTACCAATTCGACTGGGGAACAGAAATCGATTCAAACTGGAGTGTTTTTCTTGATTCAGGAGATTCAGTCACTGTAACACATTTCTGGCAGGATACAGGACATTATAATATACGCGTCAGAGCCATAGATATAAAAGATAAAGTATCAAGATGGTCTGACCCACATTTGTTGTCTATCGTAATCAGTATTGCTCCGAATATTCCCTCCATTTTTTCAGGACCTGATAGCGGATACATTAATTACTCCTATACTTTCAGTACAACTACGACTGATCCGGATGGGGATAGTATATCCTACCAATTTGACTGGGGAGACAATAATTTATCAAACTGGAGCTCTTATGCACCAAACGGTGATTCGGTTTCAATGGATCATTCCTGGTTGTCCGAAGGGACATATAACATAAAAGTAAACGCAAAAGACAAATATGGATTAGAATCGGGCTGGTCCCCCGAGCACTCAATAATCATATCGATTGTACCTAATTTACCTCCCGATGTACCAGGTATTCCTTCCGGACCAGCAAACGGATATGAAGACAGCACATACACTTTTTCTATCAGCACCACTGACCCGGATGGAGACAGTATAACCTATCAGTTCGACTGGGGAGATGGCAATTACTCAGAATGGAGTAATTATGTCTCAAACGGGCAATCGGTTTCTATAGATTATTCTTACTCCTCTGAAGGAACATATCTTATCCAAGCAAAGGCAAAAGACAAGAATGAAGCAGAATCCGGATGGTCGGACGGGCATCAAATTTCAATACTGGGGATAAATCCACCCAATATACCACCACCACCAACCGGCCCTGATGTTGGATATGTGAATTATCCTATTTTTTTTTCCACTTCAACTACAGATCCAGATGAGGATAGTATTTCTTATCAGTTCTCCTGGGGAGATGGAGATACGACGGATTGGAGTAATTATATACCTAGCGGTCAATCTATTTCAATGACTCATTCATATTCATCAGAAGGAACCTATCATGTCAAAGCTAGAGCAAAAGATAAAACGGATACGAAATCAGTATGGTCGGATGAACATCAAATTTCAATTATCACCAACAATCCTCCCCATATACCCCCAACTCTATCAGGACCCTCAAGCGGTCACGAAGACAACACATATAGTTTTTCCACCGCCACAACCGATCCAGAAGGAGATAGTATAGCTTATCAATTTGATTGGGGTGATGGAAACTTATCATATTGGAGTTCTTATGCACCAAGTGGTAATGTGATTTCAATGTCACACTCCTGGTCATCTGAAGGAATATATAAAATAAAAGTAAAAGCAAAAGACAAAAATAACGAAGAATCAGATTGGTCGGAAGAAGATTCAATAACAATAATAAGAACACGATGGACATTTTCATCGGGGGGGTATATTAGATCTTCTCCAGCCATTGGTAGCGATGGGGGCGTTTACATAGGTTGCTGGGATAATAATCTCTACGCTATACACCCGGATGGTACCCATAAATGGACATTTCCAACTAGAGGTATAATTTATTCCTCCCCAGCCATTGGAAATGATAGTACCATATATGTATCTTCAGATGATAGCTGTCTATATGCAATAAATCCAGACGGAACCGAAAAATGGACATTCTCAACCGGAGGCAGGGTTCGCTCTTCCCCTGCCATAGGCAGTGATGGGACCATTTATGTGGGGTCGGACGATGGCAATCTCTATGCGATAAACCCGTATGGAACCGAAAAATGGAGATTTTCGACTGAAAGGGGTGTGAGCTCCCCTGCCATAGGCAGTGACGGCACCATTTATGTTGGGTCGGGCGACGGCAATCTCTATGCGATAAACCCGGATGGATCCGAGAAATGGAGATTTCCGACTGAATGGCCTTTGGGCTCTTCCCCTGCCATAGGCAGTGACGGCACCATATATACTGGTGGTTACGATTTCTATGCGATAAACCCGGATGGAAGCGAGAAATGGACATTCTTACATGAACTCAGCGATCACTTCTCTACTTCTCCTGCCATAGGCAGTGATGGCACTATATACGTAGGTGCCAGTTTTTCATTCTACGCAATAAACCCTGATGGGACCAGGAAATGGAGAATTTCAATTAGTGAAATGAATTCCTCCCCAGCGATAGGCAAAGATGGTACAATTTATGTGGGTTCCCGTGATTATAATCTCTACGCGATAAACCCTGATGGGAGCGAGAAATGGACATATCGAACCGGTGGCATCGTGTATTCCTCCCCTGCTATTGGGAGTGACGGCATCATATATTTTGGTTCCTATGATAACAACATCTACGCCATCGTCGGTCATTCAGGAGGTCTCGCAGATACCCCCTGGCCAATGTTCCGCCACGATTTAAGACACACAGGAAGAGTAGAAAACCCGTAAAAAAATAAAGAGTAACACACAAAGACACTAAATACACGAAAACCCACCATCCCTTTTGAATTTTTGTTAAGAAAACACACGAAAAACTTTTATTGTTTCACTAATTAACCAATCTACCAATCAAGTATATACAGTCGGGTCTTTTACTCCCACTTCTTCAAATCCCTTCTTCCGCAATAGACAACTATCACATTTACCGCAAGCACGTCCTTTATCATCCGGATCATAGCAACTGTGAGTCAAACTATAATCAACTCCCAATTCCAATCCTTTCTTTATTATCTCAGCTTTTGTAAATAATATGAGTGGCGAATGAATTCTTATCTTTTTGCCTTCCACACCGATTTTTGTTCCAAGATTTGCCGTCTCTTCAAAAGCTTTTATGAAATCAAGCCTACAATCAGGATAACCCGAATAATCAATCGCGTTAACACCAATAAATATATCGGTACATTCCAGAACTTCAGCCCAGCCTAGCGCAAGACTTAAAAAAATAAGATTGCGAGCCGGAACGTAAGTAACGGGAATTTCTTTTCCGATATTCTCTACTTTTTCTCTCTTCGGAACTGGTATATCATCAGTCAATGCGGAACCACCGAAAGAAGATAAGTCGATATCCATAATCAAGTATCTTTTTACACCCATATCAATGGCAATTTTTTTCGCAGCCTCAATTTCAAAACGGTGTCTCTGACCATAATTAAAACTAATCGCGTACACTTCATACCCTGAATCCCTAGCAATTGCTAAAGTAGTCGAAGAATCAATGCCTCCACTCAACAAAACTACTGCCTTCCTGCTCATTTTCCTCTCTGTTCTTCCGGCCATAGAATTTTATGAATCTGAAGTTGAAGACGAACATCCAAATTATCTTCCAATATCCAGTCTGCTAATAAAGCAGGATCCATTTTTTCTTTAACCGGAGACATAAGCAATTTAACTTTACCCTTTAAGTTTTTCTCAGCTATAACTTTTTTTGCCCAATCGTAATCTGATTTTTCAGCTATTACAAATTTAACTTCGTCTTTCGGATCTAATCTATCCAGATTTTCCCAATCAATTTTATTCACTTCTCCACTGGAAGGACACTTTATATCCATAATTATTGTAGCCCTGTCAGATATAATGCTTATGTCTTTTGTCCCGTTAGTTTCAACAAGAACGTAGAAACCTTTATCTATAAGAAAATCTATCAGGAATGGAGTGTCTTCCTGTAGGAAAGGTTCTCCTCCTGTAATTTCAACGTAAGGGCATTTATATTTTTTTACCTCTCTTAGAATTTGCTCGACGCTTATCTCTCTTCCTTTTTCGTAGGCATACTTTGTGTCACAATATGTACATCTAAGATTACAACCGGTTAATCTGACAAAAACGAAAGGGAGTCCCGCAAAAGAAGATTCACCCTGAATAGAATAAAAAATTTCATTAATCTTAAGCAATTCATCTCTCCGAATACTTTACCCCATAATTTGCAGATTCCCAGACTATTACCTCAAGAATCTTAACATTATCAGGCAAAAATTTTTTCATTTCATCGTAGAAATATTTAGCCAGATTCTCCGCAGTTGGATTTTTTTTATCAAAAGGGCTTATCTGATTAAGACAGCGGTGATCAAATCTACCAACTACAGAATCCGCCTTCGTTTTCAAATCCTTGAAATCGATAGTCATACCTATTTTATCAAGACGAGCTGTTTCGACTTCGACCCTCACCTTCCAGGTATGACCATGCAACTCTCCGCATGAACCTTCATAATCTCGCAATTGATGAGCTGCTGAGAAACTCGTTTCCACAAATGTTTTATACACTAATTTTACAATTCCCATTTTAAAACCTTAGATTAGTATAAAAACTGCCTGTAAATTTGTCAAGCTCCTTCTTTAACCACGAAACAAACAAAAAACACGAAAAAACATTTACCACAGAGCACACAGAGAAAAAAGAACACACAGAGTACACAGAGAAAAAAATATAGTGTTGTTTAAAACACATATCAAAAAATGGGTTGTTTTTGGGCAATCCGGTGTAAATCTGTGTTAATCTGTGGCTAATTATTCGGTGATGTGGTTTGGGTTTTAAACAAAAAAATCTTGTGTTAATCTTGTGGTTACTATTTGGGGTGTGGTGTGGAGAATAAAAATACTTGACAAAAACCGAATTATGATAAAATTAACAATAATGAATACGGAAAAGATATACAATAAAATCATTGAAGAAATAAAAAAATACTTCAAAGAAAATAATATTACGCGAGCAATTATAGGGGTTAGCGGGGGTATCGACTCGGCTCTTACTACTTTACTCACGAGTGATGCAATCGGAAAGGAAAATACAGATTGTCTTTTCATGCCAACGGAATTTACTTCCGAAAACAGTAAAAAAGACGCGTATGAGCTTTGTGAAAATCTCCAGGTTTCATTGACTGAATTTGATATAACCGGTATTTTCAATACTTATCTGGAAACTCTCGCCGAAAAACTTATAATCAAAGGAATAGAAGTACCGGAAGAAAATCTCCAGGCAAGAATCAGAGCAAATATACTAATGTATATCGCAAACAGAAAAAACGCCCTCGTAATTGCAACAGGCAACCGATCGGAAATCTTGACCGGATATTGCACGCTTTACGGAGACACTGTGGGAGCGATTGCCCCGATAGGCAATTTATATAAAACAGAAGTTTACGAATTAGTGGAATGGATCAACAAGACTAAAGGAGATATTATTCCACAGTCAATTATAGAACAACCTCCTTCAGCAGAGTTAAATAAAGACCAAAAAGACGAGGAAGAACTTCTTCCTTACAAAATACTCGATCCTATTCTAAAACTTTATGTTGATCGGGGTAAAAGCAAAGAGGAAATTGAAGATGCCGGTTTCGAAAAAGAGTATATAGAGAAGACTATACATAGGATTAAATCAACCCATTTCAAACGAATCAAACTCCCCGTAATTATTGAAATAAAATAAGACAAACATGAACCACGAGATTGCACAAGATTAACACAAGATTACCCAACCACCCCTCCAAAATTATTATCATCGCAGAGGCAAAGAGAGCGCAGAGAAAAATTGTGTTTTTTTATCCCCACAAGCCCAAACAATTGGACGCAGGTGAACGCAGATTGACAGGATTTTTTTTGTTTTTTTTAACTAAATCCCATCTCTAAAATTCTCACATGTAGAGCAGGTAGAACTTGTAGTTTTTATTTTTATTTTATTGACTTGTAACTCGTGACCAGCAACTGATGACAATATTCCTCAGGTACCGAAAAAGGTTTACATGAAATCGTATAACTTTACACATATGTCCCGAGCAAAAGTGTAAACTTAGCGTGGTTCAAATAAAATCCAACGAACTCGACGAAGCCTGAGAACTCAATAAATTAAGTTTGATTCTCCTAACTTTCTAACATTCTAACTTAATTTTTCAAAACAGAGAACACAGAGTTTTTGTATTTTTTTGCTATACCCTAAAATACTATACCCTATATTTTTACTGCTAACTGCTCTCTCCTTTCTATACTCCATATCCTAAGTCTTGAATTTAAAACTCTTTATTATTCCCGTCGCGTTTGAAACCCAGTTGATTCCTTTGCATTTAAGTCTCTCAAACCCTCTGAATTTATTCAAACCTATTTTCGCCGAAAGATTAAAAAGAGTATCTATTGTATAAACACCCCAGCGTCCAAGAAGGTAAGGATTGTTTGTTTCTCTCGGGATAGAAATAAATGCTTTTTCATAACCAACCTGCCCTGCTAACTCACTTTCATTTCTTCTTATTCTACCAAAAGGATAGGAAAGATACTTAACTCTCTCCCCTATTCTCTCAGATATAATTTCAAAAGATATTTCCATGTCTTTCCTTATTAAATCAGCGGGACTTCGAGAATAATCAGGATGAAGATGCGAATGAGAACCAATTGTAATACCATATTTATGCATTTCCCGAATTTTATTCCATGAAAGGTGAGTAAATGATTTTCCCATCGTAACGTCCCATTCGTTTTTCTTTCCCGCATACCCGGAAACAACAAACACCAAAGCAGGCACTTTTTCCTCTGCGAGCACAGGAAAAGCAAAATCATATAAATCGACAAATCCATCATCAAAAGTAAGCAACACCCCCGAATCCTCCTTAAAGAACTCGTCCGGACGCAGAAACTTTATTCCTTTATTTTTTATAAATCTTATATGTTTTCTAAAAACATCGGGAAAAACAATTGAACCATAAGGCGAAAATGTTTTAGATATATTATGGTAGAGAAGGATCGACTTCATAATAAAAATCCATAATATCCTTTGCAATGATATCCCATGAGTACTTCGTAACTGTCCTAAGACCTCCTTCCACCAGGGTTTTGCACAGGGCTTTATCTTCCAAAAGATGTATAACTTTACAGGCTATTTCTCTTGAATTCCTTGGAGAAACAAGTAACCCATTCTTTCCGTCTTCGATAACACATCTGTAACCGGGAATATCCGAAGCAATTACAGGAGTTTCAGTAGCCATAGCTTCTAATAAAACAATCCCAAAGCTTTCCCCGCTAATGGCTGGTGATACAAAAACCGACGCCCTGCTGAATATTGCGGGCAAATCAGTTGGGGCTACAAAACCCAGGAACCTGATTGAATCTTTAATATCTGAAGGAATATTCAGCTTCATTCCTTTATAACCACCGCCTGCCACAGTAAGCATTGCCTCCGGAAAATCCCGCTTTATACGAGGTAAAGCATCAACTAAAAACTGCAGTCCTTTTCTTGATTCTATTCTTCCGACAAATAATATTTCAAAAGGATTTTTTTTCTCTCCGGAATTTTTGAACCTATTTGGGTCAACTCCGTTAGGAATTATACGATAATCATCCGGAAAATATTTGCAAATTGAATCTCTTGCGGTAGTTGAGACAGCAATCTTGCCATGAATTCTTTTTAAATAATGCTTTAAATATTTTTTGAAAACTTGATACAAACCAGAAGATTCAAAAGTCGGATGGAAGGTAAATATATTTGTTTTTCTTGAAACTTTAAGCGAAAGAAGTGGTAAAGTAGGAGCAATTATACCATGGATATGAATAACATCATAATCGTTCACAACATCTGAAAGCATCGATAAATTAACCCAACCGGTAAGTCTCGCATTAGATTGGTTCATAGGAATCACCATTGACTTTCCCAAACGAATAACTCTCCTTTCATCCGGCTTCAAATCTCCCTGGATATCCGCTGTAAGTATCGAAACCTTATGTCCCATATTTTCGAATTCGTTGGCAAGATGGTATATATGTTCAGTAACTCCTCCAATATGAGGATAATAAAAATCAGAAATAAAAAGAATTTTCATTTCCAGATTCTTTGAAAAACAAACCATTGAAAGGGATACATTCGTATACCATCTTCCAATAGACGAATAACTTCCTTCAGCATTTCATTTGTCGAATCAAAATCCTCAGGATAAACAGGCTTGAAAACTTTGCCTAAATATCTTGGTGAATTTGAATTAAGAGCGAGCAGTCCTACCAGAATAGGTGCACCCGTTTTTCTGGAAAGAAAAGCAATACCTTTCGGAATCGATGCCTTACGTCCAAAAAATTCACATTCCACTCCTGAATTCAAAATATCTCTGTCACCAATCAAAACAATCATCTTGTTATCTTTTAGCAATTTTATCAATCTAAAAGGCAATTTCCTGCTCTCAAGGGGCAACAATTTGCTTCCAAAATGACCTCTATAATGCTTGTAAAATCTAAAAAAATCAACTCCTGGTCCTTTAGTTTCCGCAACGGAATAGAGAGGGAAACCCAAACCCGCAAGATAAATACCTGCCAATTCCATCCCCCCTACATGGCAAGAAACAATAATTACCCCCTTTCCCCTGTCTAATTCTTCCCCAATAAAATGTTCTCCTTCAAGCTTGATCATTGAATTCATATATGCCCTACTCATATTGGGCACATTAAGAATATCACCGTACACTCTCATAAAATTGATAAAAACTTTCTTTACATCTTTCTCTTCAGCCTTGCCCAGAACCGTAATTAAATTTTCTCTTATGACTTTTTTTCTTTCCCCCGCGAAATAAAACCATAAAGTCCCGGATGCTCTTGCCAAAAACTCCCGGAACCAATCGGGAGTAAATCTTAAAAACTGAGTCGTAAAAAGCATAAAGATTTTTTTCATAATTAATAATCTGTAGACCCGAAACCCCCATCCTCTCTTTTGGTTATCTTAAGCTCTTTTACCTCTCTTAAATTTACTTTCTCAACTTTAGAAATAATCAATTGTGCTATTCTATTTCCCCTTTTTACCTCAAAATCTTTCTTACTTAGGTTAAAAAGAATCACCTTAATCTCTCCCCTATAATCGGAATCTATCGTTCCCGGTGAATTCAATACTCCTATTCCAAACTTTGATGCAAGTCCGCTCCTCGCTCTAACTTCTCCCTCATATCCGGGAGGTATCTCAAGAGCAATCCCTGTAGAAACCATTTTAAAATCACCCGGAGCTAAAAGGCAATCCTCCGAAGCATACAGATCGAGCCCGGAGCTACCCTTAGTCTGATACGCAGGAAGGGATAAACTTTCATCCAGTTTTTTAACGTCTATTGTTAAAGACATAAAGCCCTTTTGAAGATTTCGGTGTATTTTTACCTTTTTTCGAGATCATTGTTCAACTTCTTTTACTGCTTCCAAACCCAGATACCGATCAAGTGCATCCTGCAATATATCAAGACCTTCTTCTAGAATTTCGGGATTAAGATAACAATAGTCAATTAAAATTTCCCCTTCATCTTCATACTCATTGGAGTGAAAAAAAACGGAAGGCGCTACAAACACTGTTCTCTTGTCTCGATTATACTCGCATAGCAGCCACTCTACAAAAGTATCGGCACTTGGCACCGGCAGCTTTAAAAAAATCGAAGAAATACTGTTAGAATACGCTGCCGAAACATCTTCTCTATTATCAAGAAAATTCCTTATTATTGCTCTATTCTGTTCTATTTGCTCAAATCGATTATTCAATATGCTGGAATGATTTCCAAGAAAATAGTCAATCAGAGAAAGCTCATACGGTGTTATCGGAAATAAATCTCTTGCAATTATGTCAATCTTTGCAGATAACGTAGCGTGAAAAACAATTATCGTCAAGTCTCCCAGAGAAAGGTCTCTTAGGAAACTATTTACCCTTATCACCCTCTCGTTGTCAAGAGAAATGTCTCTCAAAAAAACCGAACCTTTAGTATCTTTGATTAAATGACTAAGAGTTTCATCAACAGCCAAAAATAACTCATAATTTCTAGAGATAAAAAGCATTCTTTCTAGACTTTCCCTAGGATACATAATACTTCCCGAGAAACCCGGCTCAGAAAAATAAAATATCTTTGTTCGAGGAGTCAAAGCATCCTCGATATCTCTCCTCAAAGGAAGATCAAAATCCTCCGCAGAACTTGTCTCAATAAGCTTAGTATCTATAGAAAGAATATCAGCATATTGTTTTATAAAATAAGGAGCCGGCGCAGGGGTTAATATTTCGTCACCCACATCAGCCGTAGCAAAAAGAAACAGATAATACGCGGAAAATCTGTTGGGAAGGATTAACAGTTTATAGTCATTTGATAAACCAAAGTACAATTTTAATCTTCTAACGATTTCTTCTTCTGTAATAGGTCGAACATCACTCAAACGATGAGTATTAATGGGGTCCACGGAAAAAAGATTTATAATCTGAACATTACGATTGATAAAATGGGAAAACCTCTCCCTATAAAAATTAAAGAGAAATGAATCATATAAAGAAAATCTTCTTGACTTATAAGTTTCACCAAGAGACATTATCGTTTTCTCCTAATACTGTCAGAGCAAAATTATCAGGTTTCAAGTAGTTTTTAACAACACCGTTAACCTCTTCCATGGAAACATTTTCGATACTTTTTAAAAGAGAATCTATAGAAGAACGTTCTCCTTTATATATTTCTTCTTTTATATTTCTTTCCATTCTATTTCCGCTGCTTTCTAATGATATCATAATGTTGCCTCTTAGTCTCTCTTTTGCATCTGCAACTTCTTCTTTAGAAAAATCCAGCTTATCCAATAATTCCCTTGTTGCATTTAAGGCATCCTGTAGTTTCTTTTCATCAGTAGAAAAATAAATGCCAAAAATTCCGGTATCGCTAAAAAATTCATTGAAGGTCGAAACTTCATATACATAACTTAAATCCTGACGTAATTTTTGAAATAAAAGGGAACTCATACCTGATCCGAGGATAGTCCCCGAAACCAGAAGAGCAAATCTCAAATCATGTTTATAGTCAAAAGATGGAAAAGAAAGCGCTACATATTTATGGTTCAATTCCGCTTTGGCAATTGTGTTTATTTTCCTGCTTCTTATAGAAGAAAACTCCCTTTTAAAAGCATTTCCCTTTTTTCTACTAATTTTTCTTCTACCTAAGTCACACAAACTTTCATGATCCACCTTTCCGGCAGCAGACACAAAAATCCTATCCGCAGTCCAACTTTTATTCCAGAATTTTATTATATCATCACGATTTATATTTTGCACAGATTCAAAGTCACCTAATATTAATCTAGATAAAGGATGATCTTCTCCAAAGGTACTCTTAAAAGCATAATCAAAAAGCAAACTTTCGGGAGAATCCTTAAACATTTTAATTTCCTGTAAAATAATAGCCCTTTCTCCTTCCAACCCATCTTCCGAGAACCGAGGATTCTCTATCAAATCGGCAAGAACATCAAATGCAAGATTAATCTCTTCCGGAAGAACATGTACATAAAGAGAAGTCCATTCCCTGGAAGTTGAAGCATTTAAATATCCTCCCTTTGACTCTATAGCAAGAGAAATTTCTCTTTCGCTACGAGTTTTTGTACCTTTAAACACCGAGTGTTCGGTAAAATGAGATATACCAGCTTTTTTTTCATCCTCATCTCTTGAACCAACGGTTATATAAATACCGATTACAACCGAATAAGCTGAAGGTATAAACTCAGAACATACCGTCACCCCTGAAGGCAAAACACTTTTTCTATAATTATCCATTACCCATAACCTATTCTAAAAAACTATAACTTATAAACCCCTTACAAATAAACACCTTAAACTGCTTATTTAGCAACCATAATAACACATTTAACAATATATGTCAATGGGCAAATGAACGTGGAAAATAAGTTATATTAATTAGTATTTAACGAATATATACTCCCAGCTATTTGTTAAATAACATAGTGCAATATAGTCACTAAAATGTAAAAATCAAATGAGATATTTTCTTGCAAAAAAAACAAAAAGTTGACTGACAGTAATACAGAGAAAAAAAATATCACACTAATAACACAAATATTAACAAGACAGACTTTATTTTCCATATTAATAAAAATGATTATTCTTAATTTATTTGTAAAATTTGTGCAATTTGTATTCTCTAGAGTCTCAACCCCTCCAGGTTGCAACGATGGCAATTCGCCGCCGGAATGCCTGCCCGACAAGTGGCAAATGCGCCAGAGCCGACTCGAGTCTGCGAACGGCGGGAAGATGCGAGGGCCGCCATTGGTAGCTTTGAATCTCCCAGTGTCGGCGCGTCAGGAACTCCTGAAGTTCGTCGGCAGTTTTCACGTTGATGTGCCCTGGCGGATTCTTGAGCAAAATACCTCTGTGCTTGAGAATTTCAATGATGTGGCTACGGTCCGGAGTATAGACGTACAGCGTTGCGTGTGGCAGTTGCGTGCCTATATTTTGCAGGATTTCGCCCAGGACATCATCCGGAACGTGTTCCGTGAAGTCCGGCATAAGAACTTTGGAAATCCGCCGCTCGAAGCGCATGTTTCGTAAGTCACCCTTTACGAACTCTACACGCGACTTGAGCTCGGGAAAGTGCTGGTCGCGCATAGCGCATGACACGGTGATGGCCTCGTCCTGAAAATCGACACCAATGACCCGACACCCACTGTGGCGTGATATATCCACTGCAGTTTTTCCGCTGGAGGATCCGCATTCCAGAACGGTGTCTCTATCGGTTAATGCTATCCATTGCCGAATGAACATAGCCTTGTCGATTACGTGACTCGTACCTCGCAAGTAGCTCTTAAACGCGCCGAGGTGATCGTTGTGTTCCAGAGTTTTCAATTCCCGGTCGGTGTAGCTTCTCTGCAGCTTGAGGGGTTTTGTTCTCATTAGTTTTCACCTATCCTCTGGGTAAACATATGCTTATTTAAGAGTATATTAATTGTTTTCTTGTTTGTCAAGAGAGTTTTATGCCTTAGGAGACGTTCCAAAACACATCTACAAGGGAGAAAACCCTTATTATCCGTTATTTGCAAATGTAGTGGGCAAGAATTATTTTCTTCATAGATAAGCAATCAACTACTCGATAAACTCATTTATTAGGCGTATAACAAATAAAAAACCTTATTTACGGCTCATAAAACGCAGCACTTATACACTAAGACGGGGCAAATCTACTATAAATCTCCAAAGTTTTTTCTGCAACTTTTTCCCAGTTAAAGAACTCCGACCTCTCTAAGGATTTTTTCGACATCTCTTTTCTCAATTCTGCATCAGACAAT
Source organism: uncultured bacterium (assembly GCA_964604245.1). Lineage (GTDB taxonomy): Bacteria > Hydrothermota > UBA3072 > UBA3072 > UBA3072 > JAFGHJ01. Next base: position 18,931 of record CAZRYJ010000009.1, read on the forward strand.
AATTCAAACATTTTAGTTTTCATATCATCAATGTTAAAAGGATCAACCAAAATTCCTGCTGATCCAAGTATCTCAGGTATAGAAGAAGCATCTGCAGCTAAAATCGGACAACCCGATGCCATGGCTTCCAGTAAAACCATCGGGCAAGCTTCACATAAAGAGGGGAAAGCAAATAAATCAGATGCGTTGTAGTAAAAAGGAATTTTATCTCTGGGTACGTATTCCAAGAACACCACTTTATCTTGCAAGCCAAGTTTCTTAACTAAGTTAATGTTTTCTTTTCTTTCTCTTCCAATTCGTATAAGCAGGGTATTCTCTATTTTCTTCTGTAAAAAATTAAACGACTTGATTAAGTTAGAGATATTTTTTCTGACACCGTTTCCAGCAATATTAAGGATTATTTTCTTATCCATTGGCAGCCCTAATTGCTCCCGGATTTTTTTTAACTCTCTTGGTTTGTAACTATCGCTAACGCCGTTGTAAGTAACTGTAATATCTGAATCTGAAAGTTTATAATCTCGAATTAACTGTTGCTTTGTAAAATTTGAAACGGTAATAATATGATTTGCATACTTAATCCATGAATGTAAAGACCTCCTGACATAATATCTTACTACACTATCCGAATACTTCGCAGGTGAAAGGTGATGATGAGTTATAATCGATCGTCTTCCTTTTGACAAAAGAGACAAATTGTGATTAACTATATGGTATAAATCGTATCCTGAAATATATTTGCTACACTTCAACCAAAAAAGTACTCTATTATTTATTACGGGAGTTTTTTTTATTTTAGAAATCAAAACCCTGTCATGATCCTCGATTCTTTCAATTCTACTCTCAGCATAATTTAAAAAAATGTGATCGACACTACATAAATTTTTAAGATGCCTATACAACTGAAACGCGTATTCTCCCATCCCACTGTATTCCGGCTGGTCATTAATCAAAGCTATTTTCATATAAACTGTTTCCTTATGAATACCAAATCTCTACCTCTTTAGAAACTAAAGTTTTTTAAAGATATGTCAAGAGAATTCTGTCATCCAAACAATGTTTAGCCTCATAATTATTAAAAAAATTAATCTGCTCGAATAATAAACCAAGGTGGCAAAAATAGAATTAGTTCCTAACTGCCATCTTTTTTATGGAAAAAACCAAAGCAATAATAAAAACAATAAAGCCCAGTAAACTCAATATAGAAGCAATATTAAATACCCTCGATTCATATATAAAACGAACTTCATGTTCCCCTTCAGGTACAAAAACCCCATAGAAAATATAATCGGCTTTATATATTTTTTCTACTTTCCCGTCTATATAACACTTCCAATCCGGATGATAGTTTTCCCGAACAACAAGAAAAGCCACTCCATCAGTCTTTACATCCAAAACTCTCTCATTGGGAATGCTTTTAACGATACTAACTTCTCCGCCGCCTTTTGATAGAGGAAATCCCGGGTTTTCCTCTAAGAATACAACGCTCCCCGGTTTAAATTCGGCGGATAAAATCATATTTAAAGCTGTCTCTGCATTATCAACTAAATTATAACCATGCACTAAAGAATTTCTGGGAAGGAAATTCTTATTTTCCAAAACCTGATATTTTCTTCCGACAAACGCAACCTCAAAATTAGAATAAAAACTCTTATATTCTCCGATTATTCCCCTTACCCTCTCATCATATCCGGATAAATCCTCCGGCAAGCGGAGACCTATTATATATTTAACGTTTAACATAGATAAAAGATGCGGATATTTGATAAAATTTACGGGATTAAACATAACACTTTCACCTGCCCCAATAAATTGCTGATATCTTCCCGGAGGATTAGCGCCATATCCACCAACATTCTCAATCTTATGAAATTGAAAATACCCATTCTTGGATCTACCTTCATAGTTAAAAGGAAATACTCTAAACATATTGTTTCTCTCTTTAATAAATTTTGTGACTTCATCAGCAGCAAAATATTCTTCAGGTCCCGACACCGAAGAAAGGTATTTCTTATTAACAGACCAGAGGTCAATTAACAACAAAAGAACCAGCACCGGAAAAACAATTTGAGAATTGATTTTCTTTCGTAAAAAAGCAATTATCAAAACCCCGTTCAAAACAAAAATAAAAAACGATATCCATAAACTCTTCTTGAAATCTGCGAAATTATTACTCATAATATAAATTTTTTGTTGAATACTATTCCGGTCCAAAATACCAACCCAATTACTACCGAAGTGACTTTTCATCCAATCAAGAACACTACTACCACCAAGAGCTACAATTAAAGTCCCAAGAAAAATCAATCCCAAAAGTACATACAAATACAAACTCGCATTTTCTCTATTCTTATTATCCTTTCCATTCCTGATTTCTAATAACGCCTCCGCTCCGAAAGCGGACAAAACGGAAACTCCAAAACTCACAAGATAAAAAAACATAGAAGGTCCTCTAAATTTCTTAGCCATTGGGACAAGGTAATAATAGATTCTAAACAAAGGCGTATTTTTACCAAGGGCTAATATTAAACTAATTACAGTAAACCAGACAAAATATTTTACCAAATGCTTTTTCTTGCTATAAAAGAAAGCAAACCCAAGAAGCATGATAGGCAATATGCCAAGATATCTGGAATCAAGTTTAAAGAAATTTTCTCCCCAATAATTTTTCAAAATACCCGAAAAATGCGGAACAATAAGGTTTAAAAGTTCCGAGGTCGGCATAGACCAGGATGTCGAATAACTATAACCTCTTGTTACACCTCTCGCGCCATAACTTAAAGACAAAGCGGGCGGTAGAAACTTAATCAGGATTATTAAAACTAAAACAATCATTCCGGCAGAAAAGAAACCGCCAATCTTAAAAATATCTTTTTTATTAAGTTTTTTTCTTCTATAGAAACACTCATAAACAAAATAAGATAGAATGCCTATCATACCCCAATAACAAATCTGAGTATGTCCACCAAGTAAAAACAACCCTATTAAACCTCCGAAAATTATAAAGTCTTTAATTTTTTTAGTTTCAAATGCTTTGTGTAGAAATAGAAAAGCATAAGGTAAAAAGACCGCTCCAATCATCCTTCCAAGATGACCCGCGTTTGTAGTTGTTATCAACTGACCCGAAAACATAAAAATAACTGCACCCAGTAAAGCAACGGGCTCCGATAATTTATACTCTCTCAGCAGCAAAAACATACCCAATCCCGCGAGAAATATATGTAACACAAATAAAAGAGTCCAGGCGTAATGTACGGGGAAAATAAAATATAAGATATGAGGAGGATAAACCATTCCTCCTCCACCTCCGGAAGTAACAGTAGGGTGCCCGCTAAAATTATAACTGTCCCACATAGGGAAGCGCCAATATGACTTTATATACTCCACCCAGGAAGAATAGTCCGTACAACCCGAAAGAAGCCAATCGGAACCGTACATCATTTTAGAAGGATTTAAAAGGGGAGCAAAATATACTAAAGATAATATAAATAAAACAAGGATAAAAATAAAACTTAATTTCTTCCGATCAGAAAAAAAACTTTTTGACATTTATACCTCCTTTACTCCTTCAATTTATTACATTTTTAGAGCCTCAGAGAACGCTCAGAAAGCCAATAGAATCTTTCCATTCTCAGTAAGTCGACCGAAACTTAACAGAAACTGATATCTTGTCAAGTATATTCACATAAAAAATTTGCCAGAACAAAATAACCTTGTTTTTTTTAAAAAAACAAATACTCTATTCCTAAGAATAATGAGTCAAGGTGTAAAAAAAGGGACAATCTATACTTTAATAGGACAGGTCTCAGCCGGAGTTTTCTTAGCTCTATTTGATGCTTTTGCCGGAAGATGGCTGGGCATCGAAAAATACGGGACTTTAAAAATTTTATACGAATCAATCTTTTTTTCGACCGCAATAGTAATCGCGGGCGTAACAGAAAATTTATCAAGAAACATTGCTCATTTTGAAGTCAAAAAAGATAAAAACGGAATCGAACAAACTATTCAGTCTTCTCTTGTAATATCTTTTATAACACTAATACTACTTATCGGGTTAACCCTTTTATTCGGAAAGTGGGTAACTAATAAATTCTTAAACTCCGAAAGCATCATGCTAATTCAATTTCTTTTAGGTGTATGCCTCCTATCTGTTTACCAATTCTACAACGGAATATTCCAGGGATACCGAAGGTTTCATATCTTTTCTTTCGGAATCGGAACTAAAGAATTTCTAACTCTTGGATTTTTATTTCTCATTATAAAAGTTTGGAGTAAAAGCGTTCCGGAAGCCGGCTGGAGCATTGCTCTATCTCCTATCGTTATAATCTTAATTTTTACTATCATTCTATTATTTAAAAGCCCCAACGCAAATATAGAATGGAAAAATATTTTTAAGAACTTTAAAAAGAATAGTAATTTCTTAAATTTACTGAAATTTGTATTAGCTATTAAATTTTTATCTATTATGAACCAGTGTGTCCTACGCGCCGGACCACTCATTCTAAAAGTCATAGCAACGAGTAACCCGGATTACTACGCAGGTATTTTTAGTGCGATAACTATGCCACTCAAACTCACAAGAACCCTACTCGCAACTCTCTGTATAGGACTACTTCCAAATCTTACAAAAGCATATTCCGAAAAAAATGAAAATAAAATTAGAAGATATATCAATTGGAGTTTAGGAATTTTCGCATTAATAACTATCGCGATAACTTCTGTCTATTTATTTTTTGGACCTCAGATAATAAAACTAATTTATGGAGAAGAATTTGTAGTATACCGGAGCCAGACTACGCTTCTTGCTTTTGCAATGTCCTTTTTTTTCCTGGGAATACTTATGTCCACGATAATGATTGCAAAAGGAACTCCAAAAGTCTCCACTATATCACTTTCCATTGGTCTATTATTCATGGCAACAATTATAATCTTCTTTAAAAATACTATGCCGCCTATAAATTTACTGGGAACCGCTCTATTAATATGTAATATAATTTATTTTTCTCTGCAGAGCTTATATTTCCTTTCCATAAAAATTCGAAGAAAAATCAGCTAATCTTTTGGCAAGTTCGATTTTCCGAACTTGACAAAAATTTCACGGATTCTATCTTAAAGATATGAAAACGCAAAAAAATAAACTTAAAATTTTATATATTGTCACCGCGTTCCCAAGAAATGAAGAAGATCCCATAACTCCATGGCTTACGGAAACAATAAAAAGATTAAAAGCCAAAGGCTTACAAATCGACGTATTCACCTCTGCCTATAAAGGCTTGAAAAAAAATAAAATATCAAATATAGATATTTTTCGCTTCAGATATTTCTTTAAGACTTTCGAAAACTTAACACATGAAGAAATGACTCTCGAGAGGATTAAAAAAGGGCTGCTCTACAAAATACTGCCTTTTTTCTATGTATTATTCGGTTCTATTGGTATCTTTACCCACTGCAATAAAAAGAAATACGATATAATACATGTTCACTGGCCATTTCCTCACTTCATATTCGGATACCTTGCCTCAAGAATCTGTAAATGCCCGGTTATTTCAACTTTCCACTCGGTAGGTCTTATCTATCTTAAAAAAACATTCATAAATATGAATTTTTTCATTAACTGGGTTGTAAAAAAAAGCAATATCATAACAGTAAACTCGTCATATACAGCAAGAGAATTAAAAAAATATAACCCCAAAAATATAAAAATTATACCTTTCGGTTCCGCGATAAAAAACAAAAAAACTATTAAAAAACAAAGAAAAAGTGAATATTTCAATCTGCTCTTTGTAGGCAGATTGGTCGAAAGAAAAGGTGTAGAATATCTACTTCAAGCTGTAAAAATTTTAAAAGAAAGAACAAAAGTAAAATTAACAATTGTAGGTGATGGTAATTTAAAAGATACATTAGTAGATAAAAAAACCAAGCTGAAATTATCTGATAAAGATGTTCAATTCACAGGGAAAATTCCCGGAGAAAAGTTAATAGACTACTATAAAAACTGTGATGCCTTTATATTACCAGCTATAGTAGATTCAACAGGAGACACTGAAGGTCTGGGAGTTGTTCTTCTGGAAGCAATGAGTTTCAAAAAGCCAGTCATCGCTTCCGGAGTTGGTGGTATTGCCGATATCGTAAAAGATAAAAAGACCGGGATTTTAGTTGAAGAAAAATCCCCCGAAGAATTAGCATCTGCTATTGAATTCCTTATAAACAATCCGGAGAAAAGAAAGGAGCTGGCTCAAAACGGGTATTTATTCCAGAAGAAAAATTTCAATTGGGATACTATAACTTCCTCTCTCATTTCGAATTATAAACAATTAACTATTTCCTTTTACAGAAACAGTGGCAAGGTAATAAATGGTTAACCACATCCAAGAAAGGAATAGTGTAATAATAGTGGTAAATCTTAAAAAGTATTCGTAAAAAACTCGGTTCTTTAAGCATAAGAACCTCGAAATCTTCACTACTCATTTGAATATATATTTGATAAAAGACGAAGTTTGCTTTAGTATAAAAAACTTTTATGTTTTAAAACAATTATAACTTATTTTTTATTACGTAAATACTCTCTCACTTCTTTTAAATCTTTTTCGAAGTCAATCTCTTTACAATACAGGTTACCTATATTTACTGCTTTTATTTTAACTTTATCTGTTTTAATCATGTCTTCTATGGCTCTTTCGAAGTAATCGTGAGCTTCTACTGCTTCTAAATGCTTTATAAATGTGTCTATATCTTTCTCTTTTATAAGATTTATCCCTAATGCTTCTCCCAATGGGTTTGAGATTTCTTTAGATATCTCTATTACAAATCCATCCTTATCCAGAGTATATTTAACTTCTTCTTCTCCACAATTTTTGTTGTCAACTAATATTGAAGAACACTCTAAGTTTATCAGTTTTTCTAAGACTTTATCGTCAAAGTAAATGTCTCCATTCAACCAGATAGTATCGTGTCTAATTTTTCTTAAAGCTATTAGTATACTTTTCGAAGTATTTGTATGCGCATATGCTTGATTATAAACATAAATTAAATCCGGATATCTTTCCATTATTATTTCTTTTTTGTAACCGGTCACTATATATATATTGTCAAAAGATGTATATTTAATAATGTTTTCAATCTGGTAATCTAAAATTGTTTTTTCGTCCTTTAGAGAAACTAGCGGTTTTGGTATCAAACTTCCTAACCTAGTACTCATTCCCGCAGCTAAAATTACAAATTTAGTATCCATTTTTCTCCTCCTGACTCTTCTCTCTATCCATTTTCCTACAGGAAAAAACACCTATTAACCAAATCACAACAAAGTACAAAAAACCAAACGTGGATAAGAGAATCAAATAAAGAGTATACTGTTTAATTAACACAAAAATTACCAAAAACATAAGATGAGCAGACTTGGTGTACCTAAACCAAACATTGATCTTATTTCGGGAATAAATACCCTTACGGCCGGTAGAAATCTCAAGATTAAACTTCTCAACAAACATTGAATTTGCAGATATAACGGTTCTTATAAGAAACAAAACTGCTATAGCTAACGATGATAATAACCAGTTTTTTGTAAGAAATCCCATTGCAATTATAGGCAGCACATCAGGAATTCTATCTGACGTGCTCTCCAGCCATAAGCCGAGTTTAGTAAACTGTTCCTTTGCTCTCGCCAGTTCCCCATCCACACAATCAAAAACGAAAGAGAAATAGAGTAAAACCGCGCTAATATAATTATAATCAAAAAATAATAATATTCCTGAAATTATACCTAAGAAAACCGAAAAAATTGTTATCTGATTAGCTGTAACTCTCGTATTAAAAAGCGCTTTCGATATACGCTTCGAAATTGGCCGCGCAAATACCAAAGCATACATATCGTCAACAGCCTTTTGAGATTTCTTTACATTAAATTTCAATTCATCCATTTGACACTGACAAATAATATAGAGAAGAAAAAGGTTTTGTCAAGCATTAAACCTTGACATAAAAGTCAAAAATGCTAATAATATATGAAAAGATTATCGTATTGAAAATTCATCAACCCAGGAGGCAAGAAATGTTTTTACTTTTAATTAACTACAGTTTCTTATCTTTCGTTCTATTAGGAGGCACACCTGATGTTCACGCCGAATCAAAATTAACAAATTCAAACAAGAATTACCTTACCCTATCTTACGCTAATTTTATACGCGAAAATCCCGGAGGAATCAAAAAAATCTCATCTGAAGAAAAAAAAGCACATATTTCAATATCAAAAAAACTAACAGATGTTGGTTACCAATTCTACAAGCTCAAAGAAGAGAAAAAAGCAGTGGAAAAATATGAAGAAGCTCTATCTCATTATGCCACTGACAGACTTTATTACCACTATGGTAACAGTCTCTCAAACATTGAAAGACTTAATGATGCAATCAAAGCTTACAAAATATCTTTGTATTTAGGAAACAACGACAAAGGAAGAGTGTATTATAACATTGCATGTGCATACAGCAGATTAAAAGATGAAAAAAAGGCTTTGGAAAATCTGGAAAATGCAATTATAAATGGTTACGATAATTTCAATTATGTAAAGATAGATAAAGACTTAGCCTTTCTTCGTTCCCAAAAGGATTGGGAGAAATGGATTACGGAAAGAGAAAAAATTTTTAGAGTCAGCATTCCACGCGATGGGTTGGTCGCCGAATATCTTTTTAATGGGAATACCAATGACGAAAGTGCAAATAAAAATCATGGGACCCTTTTCGGTAATGCATCTGTTGACAACGTTTTAAAAATTAGAGATAGCAACGAAGATCATATGGCTGTTCCGAATACTGTCTTTGACGGACTTGGCAACCTCACTATTTCTTTTTTTATTAAACTTAACAAAATCCACAGAGAAGGACGTATCCCGGGCCACTCTGTTATAAGCTGTTCAAGGAGAACCGAAGATAATGCTTTTTTAATATTCTATGACTACGATAAGAAGGCGTGGGATTTTTGGGTTGAAGATAGAAGATTGAATTTCCCAATGGATACCACGATCTTTGATAAGAAGTGTCATTCTTTAATCTTCTTAAGAAACGGTGCAGATGGGACTCTGTACATTGATGGTAAAGCTCAGAACACACGTGTAAGTGATATAGTCCTTAATATCGGAGAAGGCGGAGTTATAATCGGACAGGAACAAGATTTCGTATCGGAAACCTTACATCTTGAAGAGGATCAGTCTCTGGCAGGAGAAATTGACAATCTCCGAATCTACAATCGAGCCCTATCGAATAAGGAGATTCAAGCATTATATAACGAAAGCTTGTAAAGAATTTTAATAGAAGATCAATCTACTTTCCGAGTAAAATCCTCAAGGGATCCTGAATTGAATTTACTTCTTGAAGATTTATACCTCTCCCGAATATTACGGCATCTTCATAAGTATGCATACCATTTATTGCACCCGGTTTTTGACAGAGTTCGCCTGTATTTATATTTCCTTTTAAATCAAATCCCCAATGAGGATGAATGATTATATCTGCCGCGTTCTCGATATAGTTTCCTGCATATATTTCTTCCTTTAAAAAAGCTTTTTCTATTATTTGTTCTCCTTCGGGTGTTTTTAACGCCAGTAACTTCTCTTTCAGTTCCTCCCTCAGCTTATCATAGTCATTAGCCGAAACCGACCCTTTTTCTTCTCTACCTTCAAGATTTAAAAAAATCCTTCCGGGGATAAGCGAATAAGCAGTCGAATTTTTGGAAAGAGCCGTAACATTCTGCGGATTATCACCTTGCAGGAGAAGATATCCTTCTTCTTCTAAGAAATGATTGATCTGAACATTATATTCGACTCTACAAAACCCATGATCGGACAAAACAATAAATACATCTTCATCATTCAGTAATTCATAAGTTTTTCCTATCCACCCATCAAGTTTAAAATAAAATTTTTCAAAATCCTCTTTAAATTCACCACCATCCTCATAATCTCCCCAGAAGAAATGATTTATCCTATCCGTTTCCATTATATGACATTGAGCCAGATAATAATCATCTTTTTCAAATAAATCAAAGAACACTTCCATTCTTATATCAAGTGCCCTATGAAGCTCGTCCATAAATCTTCTTCTGTCCGTATGACCAAATCTCGGATCAACATCGATGATATATCCTTTTTCCTTTAAATATCCAACATAAGAAGAAGGATTTACCACTTTTTCAATACTGGGAGTGAGAAAACCGGATATTAAGATTCCGTTAACTTCCTCAGGGGGGTAAGTTACAGGTACGTTCATCACAAGAACTTTCTTACCTTCTTCAGAAATTCTCTTCCAGAGAGTCTTGGCTGTTCTGTCATTTGCAAGTGGAATTTTTAAGTTAAAAGGTTGAGTGTTACGGTCGACAAAACCAAAAATGGAATGTTCCCCCGGATTCTTTCCTGTCATATATGAACTCCACGCCACAGAGGAAACTGTAGGATAGACTGAATTATACTTTTTCAACCCACCATTATCCTTACATATTCTCTCTATATTACCAAATTTTCCCTCATCTAATCCACCTTTCAAAAAACTGTACGGGACACCATCAATGCCTAAAACAACTATTTTTCTCTCTTTTTTCTTAAAAAACATTAAAATACTCCCTTACTTATATTACTTCAATTAAAGTAGCCAATCCAAGCGAAATCGTTATTACACCAATTACGACAACGTGTTTCTTCTCATTACTCCTCTTTACCATCCGAACGGCAAAAGGTATAGCCAAGTGCTGTATTTAAAAATTGCGCAATAAAAGATACAAATATTATAAGAATTATAACGGAGCCGTCAAATTCCACGAGACTTTCTCAGGTGATAATACCACCCGCTACTACATCATTGCCTCTAATTAGAACAAATCTTCCCATCTCTTTGATATCATTGAATTTTGTAAAAGCGAGCGGTTTTTTTGTTTCTATTTCAACTTCACCTATTTCCAGATTATTAATTGAAGAAGCTTTTTCTTCCAATACTTCAAGCGAGGAAGAGTCTATCCTTTTTCTAATTTCCGAAATATTTACTTTAGTTTCCTGTGTTGCCAGACGAAGCCCTACCCTTTCTTCCTTGTTAAAAGCTTTCTTTGACAACCAGATAAGACTGGAATTAATCTTGTTATCTATAGTAAGTTCTTTTTCCTCCAGACAAAGAACATTACCCCTCTCTAAAAAAGCAGGATCACCAGTCGTAATACCTATTGATTCGCCCGTAACTGCCCTATCTTTTTCCTCTTTAAATTTTTCTATAGATTTTACAGTAGTTTTTTCTCCACCTGGGAGTATTCTCACTTCCATTCCAGAGCAGAGAGTTCCCGCTTCAATCCTTCCCACCGCAATCTTTTTTCCGGATATTTTATAAACGTCCTGAATCGGAAAAATAAGACTTTTTTCTTCAGGAGGAATTTCGTTCTTTAGAGAATCAAGCGACTCAAGAACGGTCATCCCTTTATACCATTTCATACCTTTAGAATGCCGGGCAACATTATCCCCTCTTAATGCAGAAATCGGTATATAGTAATCCGGATTTAAATTCAACGAATTCAGAAACTTGCGAACCTCTCCTTTAAGGAGATTAAATTTCGATTCTTCATAATTAACAAGATCCATTTTATTTATAACCACAATTATTTGTTCCAGTCCCAGCATTGAAACCAGATTCGCATGCCGTTTTGTCTGTTCTCCCACACCTTCATTCGCACCCACAATTAACAAAACAGCTTCCGCCTGGGAAGCACCTGTCAGCATATTTTTAACAAACTCGACGTGCCCCGGTGCATCAATAATAATATATTCTCTTTTTTTAGTGTGGAAAAAAGTATGAGCAGTATCTATCGTTATACCCTGCTCTCTCTCCTCCCTGAGGTGATCCATAATAAAGGCAAACTCAATCTCACCATCCATCCTTTCTTGTGATGCTTTTTTAACTTCAGCTATTTTATCAGGAGAAAGAGAATTCGTATCGTAGAAAAGGCGTCCTATTAAAGTAGACTTTCCATGGTCGATATGCCCTACTAAAACAAACTTCAAAGGATTTTCAGTACTCATAAAAACACTACATATATCCAAGAGCTCGGAGCTTCTGCATCATATAGTCAGATTCTTTATCCTGAGCTCTACCACTTCTTTCGGAAATATCTGTTTTTTCAAGCTCTTTGATAATTGCCTCAAGAGTATCGGCATTCGAATCAACCGGACTTACACACGGTTCGCAACCTATACTTCTGAACCGCTTGCCATTTTTCGCAAAATAAAGACTTACCACAGGAATTCCTTCTCGCTTAATATACTGCCATATATCTGATTCCGTCCAGCCAAGCAGAGGATGTACTCGCAGGTGTTCTTCTTCTTTAGCCTTCGATTTATACTGATCCCAGAGCTCAAGAGGCTGATTTTTATAATCCCACTCGAAATCCTCATCTCGAGGAGAGAAAACTCTTTCTTTGGCTCTTATTCCATGTTCATCTCTCCTTATACCAAGGTATAGAGCCCGAAAACCATATTTATGTATAGCGTCCTTTAAAGTATTGGTTTTCAACTGCGTACAGCACTCTGATTTAGCCCTCGTAGGTCCCATACCACTGGCAATAGCTTCTTCATTACGATGCACAATGAGTTCAAGATTCCATTTTTTTGTGTATTCATCTCTAAAATCGTAAATTTCTTTAAATTTATAACCGGTATCTATATGAACCACCGGAAAAGGCAATTCTCCCAGAAAAGCCTTTCTTATAAGATGCAAAAGTGTTGTAGAGTCTTTACCAATAGACCACAAAGCAGCCACCTTCTGAAATTGGTGATAAGCTTCTCTTATAATATAAATGCTATCGTTTTCCAATTTAGTTAAATGATCCATTACTTCCTCCCGGTAAATAAATTCCGGAAATATATTAACATGTTGGCTTTCAATGTCAAGATTATTCTACCTTTTTAACCACACCCACAACCCAAATAGTAACCACAAGATTACACAAGATTGACACAAGATTTTTTGTTTTACTAAATCCCAATCCCTAAATCCTAATTTTACCACAGAGTACATAAAAAAAACAAGAAACACTCAGAGAACAAAGGAATAACACTCTATCAGCTATCCGCCCTCCGCTTTTCAAATTATGACTTTGGAGCAATAAAAATATACTCTGGGGTAGAAAGCTTGACTTTATTGAATCTCTTTCTATACTAAAATCATATGCGATTTCATACGAAAGAATCCGGTTACATAAATTCTAAAGCGAGCAAAAACTTATGTTTTTAATAATATTTTCTCTCTTTCCACCTTTAAGAACCGCACAGGAAACCGGCTTTGGCAACATATCCGAATTACCTGAAAAATCTTTTTCCGTCACTTACCAAAATTTATACTCAATTTCGGAGCTTCAGACTGTCAGAATCAATTGGTTAGCTGATTCTTACGGATTGGGAATCTCCCACTTTGGCACTTCTTTTTACAGAGAACTAATAATGGAAGGCATTTTCCGGATAACAATAGACAAAACCTTTTTTATAATCGAACCTTCTTTTTTACGTTTATCGGGGGAAGATAAAGACAATTTCGGATTCAGTGTCGATTTTCTCATCGGCATTTCTTTAGTAAATCACGGGATTTATTTTAAAGCTTTTCATCCTGTTTCATGGATAAGAAATAGTACCATACCGGCCGAATTAGAACTGTGTGGTATTTACACGGACGAATGGAATGAAATTGGGGTAAAGATCAACTTCACGGAAAACTGGGGCATCGGCTTAGGATTTGGATATGAAATAAAATTTCCAACCTTCGGTGCTTCGCTCGGTTTATTGACAAATCCCTTAATTCCCACTGCAGGTTTTTCCTTTAAAATTTCAAATATAAAATTCGCAATAGGCATTCAGAATCATACGGACCTCGGCTTATCGGAAACGTTCACCGTAAATTATACAAAAGGTAATTAGTGCGTGGAATACAGGAGAAAGAATAAAATGAAAGAAAAAATAGTTGAAGAAAAAAGAATTTTTACCGGTAATCTTTTAAAACTTAACGCAGATAGAGTCGTCCTTGCAAACGGGATAAGAACTTTCAGAGAATATGTTTCTCACCCGGGAGCGGTAGCTGCTCTTCCTTTTCTTAACTCCTCCGATATTATTCTTGTTAAACAATACCGTTACGCAACAGGTGAATTTCTTCTTG
>CAZRYJ010000010.1:0-30055 GCA_964604245.1 uncultured bacterium
AAAGGCTCGAGGATAGCAAAACAGCCTTTTTATATTATAAGCAAGTTTATCCCCTGCATCCGAATACTAAAGGATATCTTGAAAAGGCAGAAAGAACAATTGTGATAGAGAATAATGCTACCGGTCAATTTGCTAAATTGATTAAAATGGAAACAGGTATACGGACGGATAATTCGATATTGAAATATAACGGTTTACCTTTTAGTGTAGAGGAAATCGTGGGAGAACTTAAAGCAATTATGAAAGAGGAGGGCAAATAATGGACACTAAAATATATGATATGGGTAAAATAGATATAGCATGGTGTCCGGGCTGCGGAAATTTCAGCATCCTTAAGGTATTAAAAGAGACTCTTTCCGAACTCAACATAGCGCCCGGGAAACTGATTATGGTTTCCGGAATAGGTCAGGCGGCAAAAACACCTCATTATTTAAAAGGAAATGTATTCAACGGTTTGCACGGAAGGGCTCTTCCTCCTGCAACTGCAATAAAAGCGGTAAATAGGAACTTAGTCGTAATTGCGGAAGGCGGAGATGGCGATATGTATGGTGAAGGCGGTAATCATTTTATACATACGATTAGAAGAAACCCTGATATTACGAACATTGTTCATAACAATATGGTATATGGGCTTACTAAAGGACAGGCATCTCCCACAAGCTTAAAAGGTTTTAATACTCCCGTTCAGATAAACGGAGTTATACTTGAACCTTTCAATCCTCTGGCTGTTGCGATTGGTCTAGGCGCGTCTTTTGTATCACGTGCTTATTCGGATGATATGAAAGAGACTAAAGAAATAATAAAAAAGGCAATAAAACATAAGGGATACGCACTGGTTGATTTGCTTCACCCTTGTGTTTCATTTAATAAGTTAAATGATAGAAAATGGTTTAAAGAGCATACTTATTATTTAGGAAAAGATTATGACCCGACTAATAGGGATGAAGCGTTTAAGAAGGCAACAGAAACGGATAAACTTCCTCTTGGTGTGTTTTATATAAATAAATCCGCTATGCCGTTTGAGAAAAAACTAATAGCTTATAAGAATAATAAAAAGCCTATGTATGAAAGGGAAGTTGATTTTAAAAAATTGAAAAATTTAATAGCATCAAAAAAAGGCTAAAAGAGGAATAGATGAAACAGCTGAAAATAGCTTTCTTCGACGCGAAACCATACGATATTGATTTTTTTAATGAGGCAAACAAGAAATTTCGCTTTGATATCAAGTATTTTCAAAGCCGTCTTTCGAAAGACAATGTTTTTATTGCTAAAGGCTATGGCGCTATTTGTATTTTCGTCAATGACAATATTGATAAAAAAATAGCGGATGAGTTGTATGATAATGGAATAACTCTTATAGCTCTGCGTTCGGCGGGTTATAATAATATTAACCTTGGGTCCGTTTTTGGAAGAATTCATGTGGTTAGAGTTCCCGATTATTCTCCGGGTGCGGTTGCCGAGCATGCAGTTGCTCTAATATTATCCTTGAACAGAAAAATCCATAGAGCGTATTATAGGACTCGTGACAGCAATTTTAATATCAATGGTCTTCTCGGGTTTGATATGGCTGGTAAAACGGCAGGGATTATAGGCGGGGGGAAGATAGGGCTTCTTGTTGCTAAAATTCTAAAAGGTTTCGATATGGAAGTGCTCGTGTATGATAAATTCCCGAATAAGAAAAATGAGAAAAAATATGGTTTTTCCTATGTGGATTTAGATACTCTTTATAGCCAGTCAGACATTATATCCTTACATTGTCCGCTTACGCCGGAAACTATGCATATAATAGACAAATCAAGTATTAAGAAGATGAAAGACGGTGTTATGATAATAAATACAGGTAGAGGGAAACTTATCGATACTGTGGACTTAATAGCAGCTCTGAAAAAGGGAAAAATAGGAAGCGCGGGTCTGGATGTTTATGAAGAAGAATCGGAATATTTTTTTGAAGATTATTCAAGTACAATCGTTAGTGATGATGTGTTAGCCAGGTTGCTTATATTTCCGAACGTACTTATAACTTCTCATCAGGGGTTTTTTACAAAAGAAGCCCTGACTAATATAGCCGAAACTACTCTTGGTAACATAAAACTTTATTTCGAAGAGAATAAATTGCCCAATGAAATATGTTATCGCTGTTCTGAGTACGAAACTAAAGGTCTATGTAAAAAAGAAAAAACCGGGAGTTGTTTTTCACTTTAAATTATTTTTATAGTTCGAAGAAGAATCTTCCCCCAAAACTGGCTGATAAAAACATATCTGTTCTCGGATAAAGATTAAGGTAGGGGGAGAGTTCAAAGAATGCGTCAAAAGGCGCGTCAGGAAAGAGATATACAATTCCAACCGGTATCCGAATTCCAATTTCCGTTTCATTTTTAAAAGCAAGTCTCCCTCCCAATCCGAAATACAATGGGAGTTCTCCTTTTTCTATGGGAAACAATTTAGAATTATGATAGATAAAATCACCGTTTAAATGAAGATAACCTTCTCCCCGGAAGGACCAGCCTACTGCACCGCAGACTGCGGTGTTGTGGCTCGTCCAGTACTTTGCTGTGATTCCGGTAGGGTCTCCGACGGCAATTCCCAAGCCCATACCTTCATGCGCGGCTAAATTTAAAGCTATTAATAAAATAATAATCCCAGAAATCTTTTTTATCATTTCGTCCCCCCGTATTTTTATTTCAGGTAATAGTAATCTATATTGAATTATAATCAATGGACAGTTGAATGTTAACAGTCATTCATAGTTAGGATGTTAGAAAGTTAGGAGGTTGGGAAGTTAAACAACAATAAAAATGGGATGTATGGTGTGATTCGTGATATTTGTGTGATTTGTTGTTAAACGTAGCTCTTAGCTTTTTGACTTTAGCTCTTGGCTCAAAAAACAAAAAAGAAAATCTTTGTGCTTTTTGTGGTTCAATAAATTGGAATGTGGGGAGGTTTCAAACAACAAAAGATCCTGTCAATCTGTGTTAATCCTGTCAAAATATTTAGTGTGAGGTGGCTTATAAACAACAAAAATATTTTTTTTATTCGTGTTTATCCGCCTGCCCTGTAGAGAGGAACGACCGTACCAGGGTGTCAATCCGTGGCTAATTAATCAGGGGTGGTGTAGCTCTCTGTTTTTTGCATTTTTTCTTTTAAATACTATTGACTTAAATTCGTATATCATTATAATTATAGTAATCAAAAAATTAGGAGGGAGGTATGTATTTTTTAAAAAAAGTTTTACTATCGATTTTTTTATTTTGTATTACAATTACAGGATTCAGTCAGATAACAGTTGTTGATACGATTCATCTTGCGAAAGTAGGGAACGGGTGGGAGCCCTGTGGAGTTGGCGTAAACCCGCAGACAAACCGCATATATGTGGCGAATTATGGTAGCGACAATGTTTCCGTAATCGATGGATCAGGTGATTCGGTGATTGCTGCTATTGATGTTGGAAATTCTCCTTGGGGAGTCGGCGTAAACCCCCAGACAAACCGTATATATGTGACTTGTGGCGGTAATGTATCCGTGATCGATGGTTTAGGTGATTCGGTGATTAATACTATTGCGTGCCGGGGTCGTATGGGAATTGGTGTAAACCCGCAGACAAATCGGATATATGTGGCAAGATATGGTGGTTACCACGTGTCCGTAATCGATGGTTCAGGTGATTCGGTGATTGCTACTATTGGGGGCCAAAATGACCCCCGGGGAGTCGGCGTAAACCCCCAGACAAACCGTATATATGTTGCGAATTACGATAGCGACAATGTATCCGTAATAGACGGATCAGGTGATTCGGTGATTGCTACTATTGCGGTCGGTAATGCGCCTATGGGAGTTGGCGTAAACCCGCAGACAAACCGTATATATGTTGCTACGCTTGGCAGTGAAAATGTTTACGTAATCGATGGTTCAAATAATTCGGTGATTGATACTATTTGGGTAGGAAGTCCCACCGCAGGAGTTGGCGTAAACCCGCAGACAAACCGTATATATGTGGTTAATTTTATGATCAGCGATATTACCGTAATCGACGGATCAGGTGATTCTGTGATTGCTACTATTGATGTCGAATTCTCTGATTGGGGGATTGACGTAAACCCGCAGACAAATCGTATATATTTGGCGAATTATTATAGCGACAATGTATCCGTAATCGATGGATCAGGTGATTCTGTGATTGCTGCTATTGGGGTCGGTAATTGTCCCGAGGGAGTTGGCGTAAACCCGGAGACAAACCGTATATATGTGGCAAATTATGGTAGCGACAATGTATCCGTAATTGATGGCTCGGGGGATTCTGTGATTGCTGCTATTGAGGTTAAAAATTCTCCCCGGGGAGTAGGTGTAAACCCGGAGACAAACCGTATATATGTGGCGAATTATGGTAGCGACAATGTATCCGTAATTGATGGCTCGGGGGATTCTGTGATTGCTGCTATTGAGGTCGGAGATAGCCCTTATGCAGTTGGTGTAAATCCACAGACAAACCGTATATATGTTGCGAATTACGGTAGCGACAATGTATCCGTAATCGATGGGTCCGGGGATTCAGTGATTACTACTATTGATGTTGGAAATTCTCCCCGGGGAGTCGGCGTAAACCCGCAGACAAACCGTATATATGTTGCGAATTACGATAGCGACAATGTATCCGTAATCGATGGGTTAGAGGATTCAGTGATTACTACTATTGATGTTGGAAATTCTCCCCGGGGAGTCGGCGTGAACCCGCAGACAAACCGTATATATGTTGCGAATAATGGTGGCCACAATGTATCCGTAATCGATGGTTCAAGGGATTCTGTGATTGCTACTATTGGGATTGGAAGTAATGCTTGTGAGATTGGTGTAAACCCGCAGACAAACCGTATATATGTTGCGAATTATTATGACAATAATCTTCGCACAATTGATGGATCAAAAAATTCTTTGATTGCTACTATTAAGGTTGGAAAATATCCCCTAGGAGTTGGTGTAAACCTGCAGACAAACCGTATATATGTGAGTTGTTATGCTGACGGAACAGTCTGGGTTCTTCACGATGAAATTGCGGGAGTAGAGGATGTGTTAAATAATCCGCAAGTATTGAATTTTAAGATCTACCCAAATCCTTTCAGTAATAGAACTGAATTTACCTTATTTTTCCCCGCTAATAAAAATAAAGAAGAAGTTAAGTTTTCTATATATAATGTTACCGGCAGATTGGTTAGATCATTTTCTTTAGGCAGCAACCTCTCTACCCCAACTACTATCACGTGGGACGGAAAAGATAATGCCGGCGCAGACTTGAGTTCCGGAATGTATTTCGGAATACTGAAGGCAGGAAATAATAAAAATTCAAAAAGCTTTATACTGATTCGATAAGTAAAAAATTGACTTAAACATCAGAAAAAATCATTTGTGCTATTTGCTTGCCCCGTAAGGAAGAATGACTGTATCGGGGTGCGATTTGTTGCTAATAATTTTGTTAGTGTGTTAGTGGGTTTTAAAAAATTACAATAAAAAGTTTAGTGTATTTTATCTGTTTTGTGGTTAAACAAATTGCTTTTTCTTTGTGTCTTGGTGTCTTCGTGGCTAATTTTTAGATATCTACCCCCAATGTTACTCTTATAATCATTCCTATTCCAAAAGAAAGTGTAGCAACGCCGAGGCTTAAAAATGTCATCTCAAGGAAACGTTTTCTGAAAGGTAAGTCTTTCGCAATGGAAACATAGTAGTTGAAGAAGAATATAATAAATACACCCACGCTGAGCGTTATCATCAGGCATAAAAGATAGGTTTCGAATATAAAATATGGTATAACCAGAAGTAAAACCGTGACAATATACGCTGCTCCGGTATATAGTGAAGATTTTAATGCTGTCTCGGGGTTCCCTTCGGCTTTTGTCGAGAGATATTCGGAAGCGCCCATAGAGAGAGAGGCTGCAATCCCCGTTATGATTCCTACTGCTGCTATGAGCTTTGTATTTTGCAGAGCAAAGGTTAAACCCGCAAGAGTACCTGTTAATTCTACAAGAGCATCGTTTAAACCCAATACAATCGAACCTACATAATTGAGTTTTTCTTCATCGAGTAAATCAATCAACTCATTTTCATGTCTTCCTTCATCCTCGGCGATTTGTTCGGCTTCCGGGACATATTCTGCGATTTCCAGATAATTAACCTGAGCCTGCTCCTCTCCTTTTTCCATTAATTTTATCGCGAAGGTGTACCCTAAAAATTTCGCGATTAAAGTAAACTTAAAAATATTCCAGCGATTTGGTTTTATATCTTTTTTTGTAATAGTTTGCCAGAATTTACAATGTCTTAATTCTTCGTTTGCTATATCGAGCAGGGTTTTTCTGTTTTTTTTGTCTTTTACTGATTTTATTATATTAGAGTATATATGGTATTCGGTTATTTCGTTCTTTTGTGCGGTATAAATTTGTTTCATAATATGCTCAAGAGCTTTTAATGATTCACCCATCAAACCTCCTTATTATTGCAAAAGCCTATTCTGGCGTAACTTCTGCATCAGTGAAAGCTTTTTTCAGCAGTTCAATCAATTCTAATTTTATAGCCCATTTTTTAAGATATTTTTTATCAAGTGAATTTCCCTGTATTTTGATTACACCAATAACATCCAGCCATTGCCTTTCGGAAACTCTATTTCCCATCTGGTACCAGTTTAATTTGTTGATAATAATGTCTTCAGGTGTAGCAAAGCAGAATTTACTGCTCAGGTCATTTTCAACTAACGTATCTTCGACTCTACGTTTAATAGCATTTTTCTGGTATGGGTCATCCTTGTAAACAAATACGTCGATTTTTATCGCAGTTTCAAGGTGTATTAAATTAAATGAAGAACTGCTTTTGATTGCGTTTTTTATAATGTTTTTGTCTATA
This sequence comes from uncultured bacterium, assembly GCA_964604245.1. Classification (GTDB taxonomy): domain Bacteria; phylum Hydrothermota; class UBA3072; order UBA3072; family UBA3072; genus JAFGHJ01. Next base: position 6,883 of record CAZRYJ010000010.1, read on the forward strand.
TAATATTTTTTTTCAAGCTTGCTTTTTAATGCTGTAATGTGATTCAAGTTTATATTAGCTACTATATCCGCATCTAGCGTAGTACGGGGCATACCGTACACCGAACTTGCCAGAGAACCACCGATATAGTATGGAATAGCCAATTCATTAAAAGCTGTGATTACCGATTTTAACGCAATCAATATATCAGGAGAAGTCATTTTTGTGTTCTATATAAATATTTTTGTACTTTTCCGGCTAAATCTTTGCCGTAATTGCATTCTATGAACAGTAAATTTATTTGCTGTTCATTTAAATTTTTGTTTTTTCTTTTGATCGCGCGTTTTGATAATCTAATTGCTATTTCCGAGAGAGAGCGAATTTGAGAGAACTTTTCTGCCCGACTTTCTTTTTGGAGCAAAGAAATAAGTATTTTTTCCGTTTTCGCATTTGTGTCTAAGGATTGTGTTCTCATATTTTTATTTAAATTAGGAGAGATTTGCTGTTTTGTCAAGCGATTTATATCTTTTCTTTGGCATACTTTATTTGAATACTTCGCCAGTTTCTTTTGCCCAGAAAACATGGTCGAGAGTATCCATTGGTATCTCTAAATTTTTTGATAGCTTTCTCATTTTTTCCTCTATCTCTTCGTATTTTTTTTCGGAGAGGTTATTTGGATATTCCTTTATAATTCCGACTTCTTTTAAATTCTTCAAAATATGTCTATCAAGTATAGCAATGTCTGCGCCAAGCCCTATATTCCTTAAAAAATGGCTTGCTTCTTTCCATCCTATACCTTTCACGTTTCTTACCAGATATTCTCTTAGTTCTAAGGGAGATTTTGTCTTTTTTATGGTACTATAAATTGAGTTGTCTTTTTTGAAAAATTTTTCCCTGGCTTCAAAGAGATATTCTGTTTTCTTGTTTTTGAATCTAACTTTTTGCAGTTCTTTATTGATATCTTTATTTGTTCCTCTAAGAAGAATATCCTTTTTTTGCATTGATAGAATAGCTTCCCAGCATAGTTTTGCTTTTGATTGAGGTGTCAGTATGCAGAATGCCAATTCTGTAAATAATTCTTCCGCATTTGCGTTTTCGCCGATCTTTTTGAATGAATTCAGCCTGAATTCAATTTCCTCCTTGAATTTTGAATAGGCTTGCTTTATTTCGGGAATAATTCTCTTATTAATATCCAATTTTTCAAATTTATCATACAGGCTTGATGATGTATGTCAAGATGGTAAACCACCCCCAACCTCTTTTTTTAACCATAGAGAACACAGAGATTTTATTTTATTTAACCCACAACCCACACTACAATTAACACACAGAGGGCACAGAGTCCACAGAGTCCACAAAACACTACCCCTGGATATTTAACCACAGAGAACGCAGAGCCATCCCACCTAACCCCTGAAACGACTGCAAGAGAAAACTACAACCAATAAAGACTCTCGACAGCCACGTCAGCTGCAGCGATTTGTTGGGCGGACTCAATCTGAAGATGCCTGCCCCTCTCCTTCGAAATCACTACCCTTCTTGAACACCTTATGCACGTTCGCCATTGGGCAGGTGTCATTGTAGCTGCACTTCGGGCACAGTATGAAGAAAGACAAAGGCATATGCAGGAGCAAGAGGATCATAAGACCCAGTACAACTAGGGGATGTTCATGCCAGTACAGTTGAAACAGCCAATAGAAGCCGAATACGTAGCCGCCCATCCCAAAGACTCCCAGCAAAGCCAAGTGGACCTTGAACGACCGAGTGTCGGAATCCCTCTTTTTGCCTTTGTACATCACCATCGACAGAAAAGGCGCGAAGTATAGTTGGCACACGCCAGGACAATACCCACCGCGATAGGGACATCCAGTGCAGATGCCTGCCATGGAGACATTGACCCCTACCCAAAGCAACAGGAAGACACCTGCCAGATAGACGGAACTCCTTGCCAGTAGATAGGTTGAGCCTATGTAAAAGGCTATTAGAGGGATGGCAGGCAACAAATGCAGCATTCGATCTTGTTTAGACCATTGATACACGTGTTTTTTCTGGCTCATGGTTCTACCTTAGCTGTGTCTCCCCAGGCCGCCCAACATAGTTTATACATCCTAATGAATTCGGCAAACCCATCTAATCAAACCTATACATACTTCTTTAGTTCTGGTGCTATAGTGTGTGGTTTTAATCGCGGAAAGTGCTTGTTCGAGAAGTTTAGGCTTGTTTTTTATCCTGTAATTTGTCTTTGTATATTGCACTGCAACTCCCATATTGACATTATAATAGAAATTCTATCCCTGTCAATCTGAAAGGCTATTAATCCCTAACCTCTTTTTTTGACCACAGAGAACCCAGAGATTTTGTTTTATTTAACCCATAAACTCACAGCACAATTAACGCACAGAGGGCACAGAGTCCTCACAACACTACCCTTGGATATTTAATACAGAAAAAAATAACTCACAGATTTTTTCTTATAACACTTAGGTTTAAAAGATTGGCACAAGCACAGCGAGTGACAATTCCGTTGGAAAGATTTGTTAGGAGGATACAATTGGAATATAGATATCAACCTCCGCATTCTCTCCACGGTGGCAACGTTCATCGTACAATTCAAAATCTGCAGAATTTGCACGCTTATACTCTGAATTTGGCAACCATTCTTGATGGATATACTTTGTGGTATCCTGGATTGAAATAGGCATCTTACCATGAGCTGTGAAAACAGCATATTTAGCGGCAGGAATCGTCTTGCATACCATACCATCTGGAATATTCCCGGTATTTGTAACCTCTGTTCCAATGATATATGAAAAGCTCCCATCAGTTTGAAAATCCATGCAAATACCTAAGACGGTACCTGGATACTTCTTGTTTGGAATATTATCTATTTCTCCTTGTTGCATGACTTTCTTCCAAAACTGTGGTATTTCAACGAAATTCTTTCCGTTATGTGTCGTTGCCTTCAATTCAATCCCAATAATAGGAAATGACTTTTTTGTTATGATTTTTTGCTTCATAGTTCTAACCTCCTGACATCAAGTTTCGGCCGTCGAAACATCACCGTAAATGAATATTGGATTTGTAACAGACCGTTTGCGGAAATCAAACTGGGTGAATTTAAAATCACGGTTTCGGTCGGTTGGAAGCTTTGGTTGGCGAAACAAGAGTTTTTAATTAATTTTTCCTTTCTCATAATTCACCTTAATTAATTTATAGGATTTATCTGTCCTGTCAAGAATTTCATTCTACATTTTTATTTGTTTTTTGTTAAATGTTCGATTGTGTGAGATTTTTCTATATTCGTATTTTTCGTGTTTAAAATAAATTAATTGTTCTTTGTGCCTTAGCGCCTTCGAGGCAAATTACGATTTAGGGAAAAACTATATCTTGACAAAACAATTAAATCTCATATAATGATCTGGAATGGTTATAAATTTATAATGATTACAAAAATGAAGTTAAATAAATAGCTGTAGGAGGCAAATATGAAAAAATTTGATGAGTTATTGCAAAGAGCAGATTGGAAGTCGGAGAAGCATGTTCCTGTGATTGAAGTTTTAGGAAAAGGTGAAAGCGTTAAAGTTAAAGTTTCGGTTGGTAAAGAAATTCCCCATCCCAACAAAACCGAGCACCATATTGTGTGGATTGAGGTTTATTTTCAACCCGAAGGAAGTAAATTCCCGTATATGGTTGGTAAGATAGATTTTGCCGCGCATGGTGCCTCTGTTGAGGGTCCGGATTCAAGTACGGTTTATACGGAGCCCAGTGCAACTCTATCTTTCAAGACTGGAAAGTCCGGTACCCTTTATGCTTTTTCCTACTGCAATATCCATGGTCTATGGGTCAATGAGGAGGCATTGGATATTTAGGGTATAAGGTATAGGGTATAGAAATTTTTTTTCTTTGTGTTTCTCTGTGTTCTCCGTGTCTAATATTTTAGTTAGAATGTTAGGAAGTTAGGAGGTTGGGAAGTAAAAGCAAACAAAATAAATGGGTTGTGTGGTGTGATTTGTTGTTAAAAAAACTTTGTGTTCTTTGTGCGCTTTGTTGTTCCTTACGTAGATCCTTCGGATCGGTTAAGTAGTTAAGTCGTTGAATGGTTGAGTGGGAAAAACAACAGATAAAATCTTTGTGTTCTCGGTGCGTTCTTTTTTTCTCTGTGTGCTCTGTGGTAAAATTGGTTTTTGGGGGGTGGGTTTAGCGGAAAGCCGATAGCGGTCAGCCGTAAGCCTGGGTAGGGTGGTTGGGTTGGGATTTTTTTCTACTTGAATTCTTCTTGAATTTCACTATAATAAATTTAATCAAGATGAAGATAAACTTCAATGTTTTATTCGAAAAATATAAATTTCCTTTAATTAATGTCTTTACAGAAGGAGGGTCGAAAAATGAAAAAATTGAAAATTTTCAACAGGTTTTTTCTTCTGTTGATTTTAAGTTTATCCTTGATATTACAGGCAAAATCAGAAAAAGAATTGAGTTTGCTAAAAGTCCCTATGGATGAGTTTATAGATTCTTTAATAGCAAAAATGACGCTGGAAGAAAAATTGGGGCAGTTAGCTCAATATGCGGGTGGTGGCAGTAGGGGCTTCAACACCAAAATAGATGAGGAGAAAAGGGAGATGGTAAGAAAAGGTAAGGTAGGGTCTTTCTTGCATGTCCTGGGTGCCGATTTTCTTGGGAAACTCCAGAAGGTAGCTGTGGAGGAATCACGTCTTGGAATACCCTTAATCTTTGGACTTGATGTTGTTCACGGATTCAAAACTATTTTTCCGGTTCCCCTTGCGTCTTCCTGCAGTTTTGAGCCGGAGGCAGTCGAAAAATCAGCAAGAATTGCCGCGGTTGAAGCAGCAGCTTCGGGCGTGCACTGGACTTTTGCCCCCATGGTTGACATTGCGCTTGATCCAAGATGGGGACGTATAGTGGAAGGGGCGGGAGAGGACCCTTATCTGGGTGCAGTTATGGCAAAGGCTCAGGTTGAAGGCTATCAGGGAGAAGATTTAATTTTTGTAAACACCATTATTGCATGTCCCAAACATTATGTCGCTTATGGAGCAGCTCAAGGTGGAAGGGATTACAATAGTGCAGAAGTTTCGCCGCGCACACTTAATGAGGTTTATTTACAACCTTTTCTTGCTGCAGTAAAGGCTGGGGCAGGTTCGGTTATGAGTGGTTTTAATGATATTAGTGGTGAACCCATGACTGCAAATAAAGTGCTTCTAACTGATGTACTTAGAGAAAAATGGGGCTTTGATGGGTTCCTTGTAAGTGATTGGAATTCGATAGGAGAACTTATAAATCACGGTATAGCAAAAGATAGGGTGGATGCAGGTAAGAAGGCGTTATCTGCCGGGATAGATATGGATATGACGAGTGGGATATTCGGTGAAGATATTTTGAAATATGTCAAAAAAGGTGAGATATCGGAAGAATTAGTGGATAGGGCAGTCAGAAGAATTCTTGAAGCTAAATATAAACTCGGACTCTTTGATGATCCGTTTAAGTACTGTAAGGTTGAGGTGGAAAAATCGGAGCTTTTGAAGGAGGAGCATATTAAGGCAGCCAGAGAAATGGCTTGTAAATCTATTGTTTTATTGAAAAACGAAAATGATGCGCTTCCATTAAAAAAAGATCTAGAAAAAATTGCAGTTATTGGACCTCTTGCAAATGATGCACGTGCACCTCTTGGTTCCTGGCAAGCTTTCGGAGAAGAAAAGGATGTTGTAACAGTACTCCAAGGAATAAAGAATGCCGCGCCTAAGGGCACAAGAGTTCTTTATTCCAAGGGGTGTGAGGTCGATAGCAATGATAAAAGCGGATTCGAAGAAGCTGTTTCTGTCGCTGCCGAGGCAGATGTGGTTGTACTTGTTTTAGGAGAATCGGCTGATATGAGCGGAGAGGCAAGGAGTCGCTCGGAGATCGATCTTCCCGGTGTTCAGAAGAAACTTGCAAAGAGTATCGTGGGTACAGGTACGAAAGTAGTGGTTGTGCTTATGAACGGAAGACCCCTTGCAATCCCATGGCTTGATGAGAATGTTTCTGCTATTCTGGAAGCCTGGTTTTTGGGAATTCAATCGGGAAATGCTATTGCCGATGTATTGTTTGGGGTATATAATCCCGGAGGCAAACTGGCTGTGACCGTACCCCGTAGTGTGGGTCAGATTCCCTGTTTTTATTATCATAAAAATACCGGTAGACCGGCTTCCATAGAAAATCTATATACTTCCCGGTATTTCGATTTACCCAGTACCCCTTTGTATCCGTTTGGGCATGGTCTGAGTTACACCAAATTCAAATATTCAAAATTAAAAATAAAAAATAAAAAAGTGGAAGCAGGGGATTCTTTAGAAATAAGCTTCACTCTTAAAAATACAGATAAGGTTTCTGGTAGCGAAGTTTTTCAGTTGTATGTTAAGGATGTTGTTGCCAGTGTTGCTCCTCCGGTAAAGAAATTGGCCGGATTTAAGAGAATATATCTCAGAAGTGGGGAAGAAGCAAAAGTTAATATAAGAATGCCTGTAAGTCTTCTTGGGTTTTATGATAAAGAAATGAAAAAGATTGTGGAACCCGGGGAAGTTAAAATTATGATTGGCAGTTCTTCCGAAGATATAAGACTCGATGATTCCTTTATGATTGAAGGAAAAATAAGCGAAATCGACGAATCGGAGATTTATTATAGCGAGGTAAGCATAGAAGTTAAGAAGTAATAGTAATTGCAGGCAATTTGTCATTAGTTAATTAGTCGATTGGTAATAAATAGAGAGTAGTAAGTGTTAAAAGGGTATAGTATTTAGGGTATAGGGTATAGAAAAAAAGGAATCAATTATTTTTTTATTCGTGCTATTTGTTGCTACTCTTGGTGTTGTGGATTGGTTTTGTTTTGACTTGTGACTAGTGACGCGTGACTTCTTTTGTGCCTTTATGGCACAAAAGACGCCCCTCTTGACAAAAGAGGTTTTCGTGTTATCTTTTTAGAAAAAGTAACACAAATCTAAAGGGGGATATTTATGTTTTTATTTCTGTTGTTTTTTGCTTCTGCTGTAGATTCTTCGGAGTCGTTTTTAGATACTTTAAATACGGAAATGTTTATTTCTGATGGAGTAGTTGTTACTGCGAGTAGATACAGGGATGATGTTTCGAATCTTTCTTCTTCTGTATCGGTTATTACGGAAAAAGATATAAGTCTGGTTAACTCCTATGTCGCTCCCGATTTGCTTTCGGATATTCCCGGTGTGGAAATTATGAAAACGGGAAATTTCGGGAGAGCTGATGTAGTTATAAGGGGAATCGGTAATAATGGCAGGAGACTTAGTTTTCTGGTTGACGGAAGACCCGAAAAGATGGCTATATACGGTTGTGCCGTGACTCATACGTTTCCTCTTCATAATATAGAGAGAATAGAGGTTGTAAAAGGTCCCCTTTCTTCTCTGTACGGTTCCGGGGCTATGGGGGGAGTGGTGAATATCATGACCAGACAGCCTTCTACTGAGAGTAAGTTGAATTTTGAAGGCGATTATGGGAGTTTTAATACTCATAATGTAACGGGTTCTTTTGAAGAATCCTTTTCGAAGTTGAATTTTCTCGGTACGGCACAAAAGAATTCTTCCGATGGACATCTGGAGAACTCGGCTTCCAGCACTGAAGCTTATCAGGGTAATTTGGTATACAATATTAATAAATATTGGAAGGTTGAAAATTACGCCAAATATGTGAATGCATATAAGCAAAACCCTGCTGCCGTCGGGGATATTTCCACTCCTCGTGGTTATCAGAATTACCAGAGAGGTGCTTTTGATGTTTCTGTTTATGGTGAAATCAATAATATTGATTTCCGGACAAAAGTCTTCAGGACTTATGGTTATCATGAATTTTCAGATGGATGGGAGTCAAGGGATAAGACGGATGGTTTGAATTCTTCGGTCAGATTCTCGGTTTTAAGAGGGAATAAAACTCAGGGCGGCATTGAATTCTATAAGCAATATGGGAACCGGATTTCTCATGGTGAGTGGGACAGGAAAGTGTATGAGGGGTTTATTCATACAGAGCAGAAAACTTCGTTTGTCAATCTCTCAGGGGGTATAAGATATACGTATATAGGAGAGTCTGAAGGAGTTTTTTCCTATGACGGAGGAATTGTTTTTAAATACAATGATACGAGACTTAGAGGTAGAATTGGTAAAGGGTTCAGGCTTCCTTCATTTAGTGATCTTTATCTTTTCCTGCCTTCCAATCCTTCTTTGGAACCTGAAGAGCTCTGGGATTATGAAATCGGTTTAAGACAAAAATTATCGAGTATTGCGGACTTTGATGTTTCTCTTTACCGTATGAATACAAATAATTTCATCAGATTTTCTCCTTCGAGTAGTCAATTTGAAAATATCGATTCGCTGGTCGAAAAGGGTCTGGAAACCTCTATAGGTATTTACCCCGCAGATTGGTTGAAACTTAAAGTCTTTTATTCTTATATTGATAGAGAAGAAAGAACGCAAGGTGTTCCGGGTCAAAAATTGAGCGGGAGCATTACGTTCGACATGGAGTTTCTGGAGGGGCGTTTGAGCGGGAGATATTTGACCGATTATTACGCGGCGGATAGTCACTTAGATCCGATACCTTCCTATTATGTCTTTGATTTTCGTTTAAATTTCAAACCCAGGGATTATATTTCTTTATCCTTAGGTGTTGATAACATCTTTGATGAGAGTTACTCGCGATATGTGGAAATTCCTAACGCGGTAGGGCTGTATAGTATGCCCGGTAGAGCTTTTAAGATTGGAGTGGCTCTAAACAAATGATTCTTCTTGTTCTGCTTTTAAGTATGGGGATAGTTACGTCGACGAGCGATATATCTTCTGTTGTTGAGGCTATTGCTCCCGATGAGGCTAAAGTAGTTAACATTGTGCCCGGTGGAGTTTGTCCCGGGCACTTTGACCTTTCTCCGGTTGAAGCAAATTTAATTTTCTTGTCGGATTTGATTATATACCACGGTTACGAATCCTGGTTTGATAAGGTGGAAGAATTAGGTCTTGATATGAAGATGGTAGATTTGAAGACCGATGGGAATTGGATGATTCCCGATGTATATATCAAAGGGGCTTTAGAGGTTTGTAATATTTTGAAAAAGGAATACAGTTCTGATAGTATCAGTATTTATGAAATCGATGAAAAGTACGTAAAACTTAAAATGGCAGTAGACTCTCTTTCCGATATGATTTCGGTAAAAAAGAAATCAATGAAAGGGATTAAAGTTATCTGTAACAAACATCAAAAGGACTTTCTTGAATTCCTTGGCTTAGAAGTGATTTCCGTTTTTTCTACGGGAGATGATATCTCTCTTAAAGAAATTTCGGAGGTGGTCAGGATTGGTAAGGAAAAAAACGTAAAAATAATTGTGGGTAATTTTCAAAGTGGTCAAAAAGTAGGCAAAACAATAGCGGATGAGTTAAAAAGTACGTATATAATTCTCTCCAATTTTCCGGGTGAGGAGGGGTATAAGAAGACTCTTTTAAGTAATTTGAATCTTTTATTGGAAGAATTAATTGATAAAGATAAGAAAAGTCAGTAAAACGTTTGGCGGGAAAGAAGTTTTATCTGAAATTTCCCTTGATATAAAAAAGCAGGATTTTGTCGCGATTATAGGTCCCAATGGAGCGGGAAAAACGACTCTGCTTAAAACCATTAACGGACTTCTTGTTCCGGATAAAGGAGAAGTTAGAGTGTTTGACCTGGACCCGGTTAAAAGCGGGCTTTCTGTAAGAAAGAAGATCGGCTTTATTTTTCAAAATGAGTTGATATTAAAGAGTGTGCCGCTTTCCGTTCGTGACGTTGTTTGTGTAGGAAGAATAGGAGTTAAAGGCCTTTTCAGAAAACTCGACGGTGGAGATTTTGCGTCCGCCAAAAAAGCTATGGATGAAGTCGGAATTATGGACTTGGAGAATAGACCGGCGGGTTTTCTTTCGGGTGGGGAACAGAGAAAAGTATCGATAGCGAGAGAACTGGCAAGAGATGTAGAGATTCTTTTATTGGATGAAATTTTGATGAATTTAGACCCTGCATCACAGATGGAAATCAATAGTTTAATTTCCAGTATTTACAAAAAACATAAATTGACAATCGTTTTCGTAACGCATCTCCTGCGATACCTGCCTGAAGGGATTAACAGGGTAGTAGCGCTTAAGGACGGAAAAATATTCGGTGATTTTTCGCCCCGTGATTTTGATCCTAAAGATTTGGCTCCGCTTTATGGTATTAACGAGGAAAATTTAAAGAAATATGTTGGAAATTTTAAGTTATAATTATTTTCAAAACGCGTTAATCGGTTCTATTCTTGCGGGAGTGGGTCTTGGTATTGTAGGAGTTTGGGTGGTTCTTCTTCGGATTCCTTTTGTTGGGGTTGCTATCTCACACGCCGCTTTTGCCGGATCTGTCATTGGGCTTCTTTTGGGAATTGATCCTATTATGATGGCAATAGTATTTTCTCTGCTTGCTTCAGTTTTAATTGGTCCTATTGCTGAGAAATCCGGGCTTGAGGCAAACGTAATTATCGGAATTATTTTTTCTCTTGTACTAGGGGTTGCGTTTCTCGGACTCGGTTTGATAAAGGGACCTAAGACAGAAGCTTTTAATCTTATCTGGGGAAGTATTCTTACTCTTTCAAGGAGAAATATATATTTTAATGCCGGAATAACTTTTTTTGTAATTCTTTTCGTAGTTTTTTTAGGGAAAGAAATAAAAGCAGTTTTTTATAATAGAGAAGTTGCGACATCATGCGGGATACCCGAGAAATTTATTTTTTTTAGCCTCCTTTTCCTATCCGGGTTTGTTATTTGTCTCAATTTAAATACAATCGGCGGAATGTTGATTTTTAGCCTTTTGATAAATCCTCCTTCAGCAGCAAGAATTCTAACGCACAATCTTTCTAAAATGTACCTTCTTTCAATTCTTTTTGGAATTCTTTCGTGTCTTACGGGGCTTTTATTTTCTTATATGTTTTCGGTGCCGGCTGGAGCTACGATAATAATTGTTTCTTCACTTATATTCATAATTTCTTTAGCTTTAAGGGGGAGAAGTGGATATTGATTGTTTTGAGGGATGGGCGGAGAATTGGGAAGTCTCAGCGGAATCAAAGATAGTTGCCGGGATATTCGTTAAAGAGTTAATCGATAGGGATTGCGGTTTGATTCTGGATTTAGCTTGTGGTAAAGGAGTATTGCGTGATTATTTCCGTGATAATATTCCGGGCGCCAGGGTTGTTTATATCGATAAGGCATTTGCGATGATTAAAGGGCTAAAAGAAACTTATCACGAGGAAATGGCGCTAAGGGGTGAAGGTGAAAGTATTCCTTTCGGTAGAGATAAATTCAATGCCGTTATAATTTTCAATTCTTTTCCGCACTTTACGGATAAGGAGAAAACCATTTCGGAATGTTATCGGGTACTTAAATCGGGGGGAAAATTAATTATAGGGCACTCGATGACTCCCGAGAAAATAAATCAAATGCATAAAGATATAGGCAATCAGGTCGCCGAGCATCTACTCCCCGAAAAAGATATTTTTATAGAAATGTTTAGCAAATCAGGTTTTATAAATATAGAATATTTTGTCAATGGTTATTTTTATGTAATGGGATTTAAGGATTGAAAAACTTATTTAACCACAGATTACACAGATTGCCACAAGATTACCACACCACACAACCTATATGTTTTATTGTTTTAACTGAAACCTAAATTAGCCATAAAAGTACCAAGACACAAAGAAAAAACATATTTTAACCACGAAACATACTAAATACACTAAACCCCACCACTCCTTTTATGTTGTATTAAAAGAATACACGAAAAAAAATTAATTAGCCATGGATTAGCACTGATACACACGGAGAAAAAATGTTTGTTGTTTAAAACCCAACCACAGCACCTTAATTGGACTCAGATAAACAAAGATTACTTCAGTTTTTCTGTTTTAACTAAAACCTAATACCTGAAACCTAATTACTGCTGTACGAATTTTTCTCTTTTTGCTTTTATATTTATTTCCTGAACTCTATCGGCTATATCCGCGTTAATAAGCGTATAACCATTAAAAGTTTTAGATGTCTCTCCCAGAATATTCAAATTTTGTAAGACTTCATCTGCAATTATGGAACCTTTTTTATCCACAAATTCTACAGTTGCCATAAGAGTAATGGTTTCTTTTTCCTGGTTATAAACAGTGAATTCCCAGAAAAACTTCCATTTTTCATTGCCTCTTTCCGTAACTTTTGTGTTGGCGTTAAGTATATTCCAATTTGATTTTTCTATGCGCTTTTCTGAAGTTTCGATTATCCCTGATGCGGATTTTTCTTCTTTTGCTCCTTCGGTTTTGGACTTTTCTAAAGTTTTAGGCTTTAAAGAAAGTTCAATCGCGTCTTCAATTCCATATCCGGTTATCTTGCAAAATTTACCTTTCGAATCACTTTCGAATCCTATGATTCCAGGTTTGTTGGCTGCTCCTGACATGTATGCTTTGCCTTCTCCTATTTTGTAAGTAATTGGATTTTCGAAATCCATTCCTACTTCTTTTTTTAGCCATGAAACGGAACTGTTTTCCGGATAATGTCCGTTTTCCCAGGAGAATTTCTTTACTGCTTTTTCTATAGTTCTCATATTTTCTTTAAGAGATACGATTGTAATTGCTTCACTTACCTGTTCGTAGGATTCACCGACTACTGAGAGATATGGAGAAAGAAAATTTCCAAGCGCTATACCAGCGACAAAAGCTAAAACTATAAAAAATACAGCAATTCTTTTTTTCATTGCTACCCCCTTAGTTCGAATTTATATATAAGTATAATGAATTTACTCTTTTAAGTCAATGGTAATTTTTAACCACAGATTGCACAGATTGACACAGATTCAAAAAAAATATTTATTTGTTATTTTTACTAAAACCTAAAACCGAAGACCTATATTCTCACGCAAAGCCATACCCCACCCATTTTTATTCTTTTTTTATCGATCCAACAGCCTAACGATCTAACGAACCCACGAAAAATTGCTTGACATGGAATGAGCATAAGTTATATTTGTTTTGGGATATTTAATTTATATTAATGTGAAATTTTAAGGAGGGGTATTTATAGAATGATTGATAAAGAAAAGGAATTAGCCGGAGCGAAGGTTTCTGATTTTGTTAAGGATGGAATGGTTTTAGGTCTTGGTACCGGTTCAACATTTTATTACGCAATAAAAAAGATTGGTGAGATGGTTGGAGAAGGATTGGAAATAAAAGCTGTATCCACATCATCAGCTACAACCAGACTGGCTGAATCATATAATATTCCTCTTTTATCTATCGATGACGTAGATGAAATCGATCTAACTATCGACGGAGCCGATGAGGTTGACCCTAATTTCAATGGAATAAAAGGGGGAGGAGGAGCCTTATTATTTGAGAAGATTGTAGCAAAATCTTCTAAGAAAAATCTCTGGGTTTTGGATTCTTCAAAATTGGTGAATAAAATAGGCAATTTTCCTCTGCCTATTGAAGTTGTTCCTTTTTCTCTGGGTAACGTTTTTAAGAGACTCGGTAAACAAGGTTGTAATCCTGAAATACGAATGAATAAAGGGAAAAAATTCCTTACCGACAGCGGTAATTATATAATAGACGTGAATTTAGGCATAATCGAAGACCCTTATAAAATGGAAATTGATTTAAATATGATTCCGGGTGTCGTCGAAAATGGGCTATTTCTTGATGTTGTGGATATTGTTGTGGTGGGGAAGGGAGATGGGGTTGAAATTATTCGTAAAGAATAATTTAGTTGAATTGTTAAATCGTTGAATGGTTGAATAGTAATATTGGGATTTTGGATTTGGGATTTAGCAAAAACAAAAAATAAAATGGGTTGTGGGATGTGGGCTTTGTGTCCTTTGTGCACTTTGTGGTTCAATGATAGTTTGTTTTTTTGGGGTTGGGTGTTTTAAACAACGGAACATCTTTTTTTGTTTTTTTCTCTGTGTCTCTGTGCCTCTGTGTGAGATTCCTTTTTTTTGTTTTTTTTGTGTTTCATGGTTCAAAAATTACCATTGACAATTTTGTTGAATATTGTATATTTAAAACCTTAAAAAAACTTTTATATCCCGTAATATCATAATTAGTTAAGGCATATAAAGAGAAACAATTATAGGAGTTATGCATGTATAAGATATTGAAGAAAGAAAAAATAGGACCGAATTTAAATAAGTTTGTAATAGAAGCGCCGCTTGTACCGAAAAACTACCAGCCGGGGCAGTTTGTTGTTATTAAGGTTGATGAGGTAGGTGAGCGAATTCCCATTACAATCGCGGAGGCGGATAAGGATAAGGGAACGATAACGATATTTGTTCAGGAAGTGGGTAAGACCACATATAAACTCGGAGCGCTAAAAGAGGGAGATGCAATTTCCGATGTCGTAGGACCTCTTGGTCATCCCGCTAAAGTGGATAAGGTAGGGACTGTCGTAACGATCGGTGGTGGGGTAGGTAGTGCTATTATATACCCGGAAACAAAAGCTTTTAAAGAAGCCGGTAATTACGTTATTTCGATAATGGGATTCAGAAATAAAGAAAATGTCATTCTGGAAGAAGAAATGAGAAAACATTCCGATGAACTTTACATTATGACCGACGATGGTTCTTACGGTAAGAAGGGATTCACTACGGATGAATTACAGGAACTTGAAAATGCCGGAAGAAAGATGGATCTTGTTATAGCTATTGGTCCCGCCATAATGATGAAAAAAGTTTCGGAAATGACAAAACAATACAATGTCAAAACTATTGTTTCCCTTAATTCGACAATGATGGATGCAACCGGAATGTGCGGCGGCTGTAGAGTCGAAGTCGGGGGAGAAACAAAATTCGCGTGTGTTGATGGTCCGGAATTCGATGGTCATAAAGTGAATTTCGATTTGCTTATAAAGCGCCTTTCTACTTACGAAAAGCAAGAAAAACAAGCACTTGACAGCTACAAGGGATGTAAGTTAGAAGAGTAAGATGAGCGGTAAAAAGCAAATGGCTCCTCGTGAGCCAATGCCGAAACAGAAAGTCAAGGAAAGAATCAAGAATTTTAATGAGGTTGCTCTTGGTTATACCGAAGAACAGGCAAGAAGGGAAGCTGGGCGGTGTATTCAGTGTCCTAAACCTCTTTGCGTTAAAGGTTGTCCTGTTGATATCAATATTCCCGAATTTATCAAATTAATTGTAGAAGGTAAATACAACGAGGCCGCAAGGAAAATAAAGGAAGATGACGTTCTGCCCTGTATGACAGGCAGGGTATGTCCCCAGGAAGATCAATGTGAAGCACAGTGCGTTCTGGGTTTAAAAGGCAGTCCTATAGCGATAGGAAGACTTGAACGATTTGTTGCGGATTATGAAGCTGAGAATGCTGAAATAGAGGCTCCGCCTGTGCAGGCAAAGAAAAATAAGAAAGTGGCGGTTGTAGGTTCGGGTCCCGCGGGCCTGACCGTTGCGGCGGATTGCGCAAGAATGGGGTATGATGTTAAGATTTTTGAAGCGCTGCACAAACCGGGAGGGGTTCTTGTTTACGGTATTCCTGAATTCAGGCTCCCGAAAGCAATAGTAGGCAGGGAAGTAGAAGCGCTTAAGAAAATGGGAGTCGAGCTTGAGTGTAACGTAATAGTGGGAAGAACAATTACAATAGAACAGCTTTTCGAGGAAGGTTTTGATGCGATATTCCTTGGTCTTGGCGCGGGTCTTCCGAGATTTCTCGGCGCGGAAGGAGAAAATCTTTTAGGCATATATTCAGCCAATGAATTTTTAACAAGAATAAATTTAATGAAAGCATACAAATTTCCCGAGTATGATACTCCGATAAGTATCGGTAAAAAAGTCGCGGTTGTTGGCGGCGGTAACGTTGCTATGGATTCAGCGCGCAGCGCGGTAAGGCTTGGTGCCCAAGAAGTACATATAATATACCGGCGTTCGCGTCAGGAGATGCCTGCAAGAGACGAAGAAATTGAAAACGCGGTAGAAGAAGGCGTAATCCTGGATCTTCTCGTCAATCCAATCGAATTTACCGGAGATGAAAATGGTTGGGTCAAAAAAATCAAAATGATAAAGATGGAACTCGGCAAGGAGGATGATTCAGGCAGAAGAAGACCAGTTCCGATTCCCGGAAGTGAATTTATTTATAACGCCGATACAGTTGTTATCGCTATTGGTCAAAACGCGAACCCGATACTTTTAGATGCTACCCCCCAAATCAAGAAAAACAAATGGGGTTATATCGATGCGGAGGCCCGGAACGGCAAAACGTCTATGAAGGGTGTATTCGCGGGTGGTGATATCGTAACAGGGGAAGCGACCGTTATTGCCGCAATGGGTACAGGCAGAAATTCCGCCAGGGCAATCGATGAATATCTTAAAAGCGGTAAATGGTAACTTATTAACCACAGATTACACAGATTATCACAAGATTACCAGACCACACAGCCTATCTATTTTCTTTGTTTTAACTAAAACCTAAAACCCAATACCTGATACCTATAAGCTGTAAATCGAGAGCTATTTAAATTTTTTAACTCATGACGCAAGACACATGGCTCGTGACTCAGTTAACTGATTCGAAAAACCTACGAAATAATTTAGAGTTTCGAGCCCTTAAACATGCAAAGAAGCGATGACTCGATTGCTTTTATTTTTCAACTATTTGATCCCACAGGGGATATTCTGTCGCATCTGTTACAGTGGGATCTTTTCCAAATAGTTCTCGATAGCTATCTACATCAGCGATATCTTTTACATCCTCTTTGTCCTTGGGTACAAAAGATAGATTTGCTGCCTCCCAACCTCTTCCCGTCTTTCGAACATCTGCATCCCACTTCCATTTAATTAATTTTAGAGGAACCCATTCGCTAAGTTCTTTTTTAGGTTTAAACATAAAGTATAAATCAAAAGTCATTCTGATACGTAAATAGGTTACATTTTCGGCAAGAATATTTGTCGGTATACCCGGCGCGTCATAAAAGCTATTGTTTCTTGCGCACGGATAAGCCATATCAAGACCCTTCTTACAATTTTGATCTATGGGAGGTGTTGGTCTTAATTGACCGGCACTATCACGTTCTTGTTCAAGTTGGCAATTATCAATTATCTGTACCCACTGGGTTTCTCCCGGTATATTAGATTGCGGCTCGCAAATAAATAAAATCCCATCATATTGTAATCCTACAAGTACTTTCTTTTCAGCTATTTTACCTCCATATTCGCCGTAAACTCTATTCTCTTCTGGCCATTGAGCGAGTAATTTTGGATCACCACTTCTCATAACACCAAAAGAATTACCCGCTCTACTACTATCACAGTTTACTGTATAGTCCGGCCTTTTAATAGTAAACTCAACATCCTTGGAATACTGTTTTCCATCAACTACCGCCGTATATTTAACATTACCCTTATTACCCTTATACCAATAGAACCCAACTTCCGGCTGCTTTAAATCTTCATCTTTTAGTGGTATTACTTCCGATTTTGATTGATCACCAGCCACTTTAAATTTCTTAATGTAATTCTTGTTATTATTACCATCAATAATCCACTCGCCGTTCTTCGGATCCTTTTCTTTTGGGACTACAACACCTTTGAGTTCAACTTTTTCACCGACGACTACTTCTTTCGATTCATCATTATCCTCAACATCTTCCCAATTACCGTTTACTTTTCTCATTATGTATAAAAACACTAAATCCACTTCTCCGAATGCCCATTTGACACTATAATTAACATCTCCTCCCGCCATGTTTTCGGGCTTAAAGTTTTCTTGCCCCATAAAAGAGGGAAGGTCTGAAACGGTAATTTTAAAAGGCGGTGAGCCGGTTTGTGTTTTTGTTGACCATTCGCGGCTATTTGCCATTTTACCGTCTTCGGGAATTTGAAATCTAATGCCTAATTTACACAAATTAATATCTTTTTCATCCTTCTCAAACGTACAATCCGATTTTCTTACTCTTCCACGCACTGTTACTTCTTCGGCTGCGGCAAAGAACTCATAATAATCGCAGAAAATAGCACCCCCACCCCCGGGAAATTTGTCCGTGGGTATCATACTCGCTAATTTACGTATGTAAAGACTGGCCCGGGACACCGAACCGGGATCACCACTAAGAGAAATTGTACCATTGCCAATATATTCTGACACCAAAGGAGGACAACTCCCCTTTTTATTATCCATAAGCGAATCAGCATATTCGTACTGAACTGTCATTGTTTGTGGCTCGTATGTCAGAAAAGGAAAAAAGGATGAAATCTCCTTTGTCTTGACTTCTTTGGTATGAGACTCGTTTAGTTTCATAACACCATCCAATTTGAGAGTCAAATGCCCCTTGTTTGTGGTATTGCCTCTATCAATATTCCAGTCTATGTGGACTTTCGCGCTGGCTGAAAGCGCTTTTTCCGGTTCTTTTGCCTTTCCAAAAATCTGGTTAAACGGTACAAAAAGAAAAATCATTGAAAAACAGAAAATACAATTTTTTTGTAAGTTAAATAATCTCCCATTTAAATATCTCATAATTTATATCCTCCCTCTTATTACTTTTAATCTTAACCCATTGATTCTTCTTGTCAACCCGCATAGTTTTATTTGCCTAACCCCCATTTTTTAAACACAGAGCACACAGAGATTTCATTTTGATTTTAACTGGTATCTAGGACCTGGTATCCGGCACCCCAAAACAGATGCAGATTAAAAAGGATCAAGAGGATTTTTTATTTATTGTTTTTACTGATCAACTAATATACTAATTTACCAATATACTAACCGCTTTGGCGGTTACCCTGACCTGACCCCTCTGTTCTCTACTTGATGCCAAATTTAGGCTTGACAAAAATATCCGTTTTATGTAACGTATAGATATATAATGTCTAATAAAAAAACGTTTTTCACTGGATAGATTGGATTGAAAACTTTACAATGTTATTCCTTAATATGGAGGAGGTCTATATGAAAAAGAGTTTAATGATTTTGATAATGATGGTGATTTGCATTACAATTAGTTTGGAAGCTCAATGGTCGTCTCATGACGCTGTAGACGCTATGGGTAGAGGTATTAACATGGGAAACACCCTCGATCCTCCTGGTGGAGAAGATACATGGAATAATCCCCCTGCGCAGGAATATTATTTCGACGATTATAAGGATGCTAACTTTACCTGTGTTAGGTTACCTATTACGTGGAATGAACATACTGATACCGTTTTGCCTTATACGATTGATTCTACCTGGCTCAATCGTATTGAACAAATCGTCGATTGGGGCTTAAGTCGAGGTTTGTTAATTATTATTAATGCGCATCATGATTCGTGGATTAAAGAAGATTATACCGCAGTAAATATTGCGCGTTTTGATAGTATATGGAGTCAGATAGCAGCAAGATTTCAAGGTAAATCAGATAGCCTTATTTTTGAAATAATAAACGAGCCTAATCCAATGACGTTGGCAAACGTAAACGAATTAAATGAAAGAGTACTAGGGATAATTAGAAGGACAAATCCAACACGTAATGTTTGTTTCTCTGGCCACATGTGGTCAAATTCACAGGAACTTCTTCAGGCTGACATTCCTCTGGATGATTATCTAATTGGTTACTACCATTCGTATGACCCTTATCCTTTTGGACTTAAAGGTCCCGGAACATATGGTTCGGATGCAGATATTGCTGCTACTGCGGCAAAATTTCAATCAGTAGCTAACTGGGCTGCCGAAAATAATGTGCCTGTAGTACTTGGCGAATTCGGCTATATAAATAAGTGTGAATACAATTCACGTATGTGCGCTTATGCAACGGTTACCGAAAAAGCCCGCACTTTTAATGTAGCATTCCAGGCCTGGGATGATGGCGGGGATTTTAGAATTTATAATAGAGGTGCGAGAACGTGGAACGAAATAAAGGATATTCTAATCTACACCTACCCCGAGTCGCCCTACAAAATGAGTATCGATTCTTTTGCCGGTACATCGATACGTATAGGATGGATTAATAGGACTACCGATAATGATAGCATTATTGTCCAGCGTAAGGTAAATAACGGCAATTTTGGATTTTTCGCGAAAATCGCGCACGATGATACCTTATTCAACGATACAACGACCGGTACCGGAAACTCATATTACTACCGGTTGACAACTATCCTTGCGGATACTCTTGAAATTCAGTCATATCCGATAATGATGAGTGTTGAATCTTCTGGTTTGTTTGAACCGGAAGATGATTCGATTCCTGCTCAAGTTCAACTTTTTGATAATTATCCCAATCCTTTTAATTCTTTAACAGCATTCACTTTTATTCTTCCGTCGAGATCTTTTGTAACATTGAAAATATTCGATTGCTTAGGAAGAGAGGTGGAAACGATTATTTCTGAAGAGTTGGATGGCGGTGAACATACGCGGGAATGGAATGCGAAAGGCTTATCAAACGGAATATATTATTATAAAATTCAGGCTGGGAATTTTACAGAGACAAAGAGATTGGTGATACTTAGATAACCTCATTTAGAATTTAGGATTTAGCAAAAAAAAGAAAAAACTAAATTAGCCACGGATTAACAGGATTGTTTTTTTTGTTTTTTTTTAACTATCGCAAAATTGTCACAAAATTGTCAAGTTTTGAGATTTGCCCCAAGATACATTACATATCTATTCTGAAATGGCTCAAATGTAATTTCAGATGTAATAGTATTGACGATAAACAATCCAGTATCAGTCGCAAAGACAAAAAGAGGATGTTCAAAATCCGGATGTAATGTTTGAAAAAGTTCCCACTTATAAAATGAATCCACATGGTTTTCTTCTTTAATCAGACTCCACGCATCACAAACATCCATTTCGATATCCACAAGATCAATGGAAACAACAATTCCATCGAGCATATACATCAAAGAATCCGTAATTATGTTCCATTCATTATCTACACAAACTAATTCCCAGATACTATCAATAGAACCATAAGGATTATACACTGTTGCAATAAATTTAAATACTTCTGTCATGTCCGGATCTGTCATAAATTCACCATTCTTTCTTGCACCGACAGCCGTAACAATATGAACTCTACTATCTTTTTGTAATGCAATCTCTTTTGCCTCTCTAATTTTAGGAATACTGATATTATCATCATCTATATTATGCAATTTACATCCAATTGTTAATAGTAAAGCACACAGAATAATCAATACATGTTTCCTCATAAAATACCTCCAAAAAGGTTTATTCCTTTAGATACACAAAAACACAAAAAGTTCCTTTTTTGTTTTGACTATTCAACGATTTGACTATTCAACAATTCAACCGATCCGAAGGATCCCAGAGATTCAAAAAATAAGACCTGACCCCGTTGCTCAAGGAAAATTAGCCACTAAGGCACCAAGACACTAAGTTTTTTGTTGCTTTAACTAATTTATCAATTCACTGATTCGAAGAATTTATGTTAACAGACAGGATTAACAGGATTGTTTTTTATTTTATTTCCTCTAAAGAGAAGGTTAAGTTATCCATCTTAATCCATGCGGTAGGAATTATTATTCTGTACCACTCAATCAAATTTTTGCTTCCGGTTCCACCAACACAAATATATTCATCTTTTGGCGGATTCTCCCATCCGCCAAAAACCAGCAAGTTGTTTGACTCATCGCTTGAACTGATTTTGACTTCAATCTTACCTTTATCAGTTTTAAGTCTCACTTTTCTGGGATGTTTTCTATCAGATGGAGCTATTTCTTCTGCCACATCAGAGCTCGAGACAAGCCCTTTAATTTTTGTAGGAGCTTTAATTTCACACCAACCGTTTAAAACTCCCAATATTTCTGCGGTATCACATTTGTTTAATTCGGCTACAACGGGGTATTTATTAAAAGGATGTGAATCATAGAAAGAATGTACATTTATTCCATCTCTAGGCATTAATCCTTTTCTAATTCCATAGTGAATACATTTCCCAGTTTTCTTATTTATCCTGAAAACACCTCTATCGGTTCCTATCCAGTATTCAAGACTATCTTGCTCTAAACCGAAAATCGCAAGTGAATCACTTGGTAATGGTAACTCATTCCATATTTTGAAACTTAAATCAGCCGGAGAAAACTCAACAAACCCAACTGCACGCCTTGCATTTCCTTCATAACCAAATTCTGCGGTGGAGAAAATTATAGAGGAATTATGGATAAAACAATCTGTAGTATACCCAGCTTTGAATATTTTTGATGGATAAAAGTTAAATGAATTGTCACTTAGATCAAAACTACCTATACCTTCTGTGTGAGAATCGGGACCTACATGAAGGTTATAAGCGAAATATATCTTGTTTTCATAAAATATAGGATACGAGAAGATATATTTATCTCTAGTTTGTTTGGAAATATTGTAATGGTTGGGTGGATAGATGGAAGAACGATATACTTTTTCTTTATCGCCGTTACTGACAACAATAGAATCTACTGCCACAGTATAAGTTTTATTGCCGATTTTAAGAATATAAGTTGGTGGACCGTATTTGAAGGATCCTTTTTTAACTTCATATTTTCCGGTAGTCAGGTCAAAACGAGCAAATGATACATCGACATCCTGTCCTTTTCTTTCAATCTTCTTAATCTCGTTTGAAGGGAAATTGTTACCTTTACAGTAATTGCTCCATGTTTCTGTCCTTCTGTCAAAGACAAAAAGCCCGAACTTATTTGTACCCCAGGAGGCATCAGTTCCACAAAAAACATAATCCTCAGTAAGAAGAATTTCCTGGACTAATACCTCATCGATTGGATGTTTGCTTTCTCCCCATGAGAATCCAATTTTAGGTATCAAAAAAACATTCAGGGCAAACATAAATAATTGGAATCTATATTTACGAATAAAAATATACTTCATCTTTTTTTACCTTATATAATACATATTATCGAAAAAAGAACTAAATGTCAAGGAGTTTTAAATTAACCACGAAGGCACAAAGACACGAAGTTTTTTTAACAACAAATCACACGAATAGCACGAATAAAAAAATTTTGTTTGTTTTAACTAAATCCCACATCCCATATCCTAAATCCCAATATTACTAATCAACTAATATACAAATTAACTAATTCACTGATTCGAAGAATCTAAAAGATTATCAAGTGTCAAGGGCGTGTTGCCCGAAGGGCAAATATTCAGATTGTAATGCCGCATAGTTTGTAA
>CAZRYJ010000011.1:0-21552 GCA_964604245.1 uncultured bacterium
TAATATAAAGTCTTTTTTCTTTGTGTCTTAGTGTCTTTGTGTGAGATTAATTTGGAGTTGGGATTCTGGATTCTTGTTCCCGTCTTCTGACTCCTTTTTTATTATATCAAATCAAGGCACTTTTCGTAGAAAGCTCTGTAATCACTTCTTTTAGGGTCGTCTTTATCAAGATCAAGAAGCTCCATTGAATCTCTTGGATGTAAATTCAGTATTCCAGCCACCATATACGGTATATTATATCCCCATTCAATTTCATCTTTTAATGGAATAATATATTTACCAATAACATCTAAGATAGGTCTGATATCGAATTTAGGATTTTTAAGAAAAGACATTAAAAGCTCCAGAGGACAGTTGCCCGCGGCTCTCCCTATTCCATACAATGTGCCATCCACGTAATTTGCCCCTCTGATTATACCCTGAATTGTGTTAGCAAAACCGAGCTGTTGATGATTATGACAGTGTACGCCTATTTCTTTATTTTTAATGTATTTTTTATACTTATCGTAATAAAAATCTATATCTTCACTATACAGAGCCCCAAAACTATCCACAATATATACTGCTATAACCTTTGTTTCTTCCTGTATCTGAGCAAGCGCCTCATCTAATTCCCAATCAACAGCATGAGAGATAGCCATAATATTTATTGTCGCTTCGTAACCATTCTCAGTAGCTGCATTAGCAGTTTTTATTGCCTTATCGATATCCTTCACGTAAGTGGCAACCCTGATAAGATCTATAGGACTTTCTTCTTTAGGCTTTATATCATTAACCGTGCTTTTATGCGCATCCATCATCACGGCAAGTTTTGTATTACTTTTTTCTATACCATCTACGACTTTTTTAAGTTTTTCATCATCGCAAAACCTCCACGGACCGTATTCCTTGGGCGAAAACATTTCTTTGCTGTTTCTATAACCAAGCTCAACTATATCAACACCCGAGTCGCATATAGCTTTATAAACGGCTCTAACCATCTCGTAAGGGAACTTCGAATTATTCATAAGTCCCCCATCCCTTATCGTACAATCAACAACTGTTATTTCCGGTCTATACATTTTAAAAACTCCTTTTCTAAAACAACTTTCCTTTGGAAGTATACAAAAACCCCTGAATAAGTCAAGTGATACGTGCATAGTGCCGGGTTCTAAATTTCTCACCCCTCCTTTTGTAATCTTGTACAAATCCAAAATAAATCAGAATATTGGGGGTGGTTGGATAATCTTGTGTTAATCTGTATAATCTTGTGGTTATAAATGTAGCTGGATTTTTCCCTCTTGACATATTTGGAAAGGAAATTATACTTCTACGATGAAGTGAAGAATGGTACAGCTTACGAAGAACGAGCATTATGATTGTGACGGCAGTTAATTGTTTTAAGTTCAAAACTCATAAAGGGAGGAGGAAGTGGATTTACCTATGGAATATCCCAAATGTCAAAAATGTAATTTTGGCGTGCTTGTCCCCTTATCCGATTACGGGCAGAGTGGTGCATCAATACCATACAAAGCATGGGTATGCACCAATCCGGATTGTCATTACCACATCCGAATAGACAACGGGGAACTTAGTTATGGTACGAATATTGGTATAAGCCAAAAGCAACAAAAGAGTTAAGTATTTAAAAAGATATATATACGGCTTTATCTACTATAAACTGCGGCAAACTTACAGAAACGCGTAATTGATTGTGGAAATAGTTTTTGGGAGGAATTAGTTGGAGCTTTCCAGAGTTGTTTCTTGTGCATTTCAAGGTATTGAAGCACAAACTGTTGAAGTCGAAGTAAGCCTTTCAAGAGGATTGCCTTCTTTTACAATAGTCGGTTTACCGGAAACCGCTGTAAAGGAATCAAGAGAAAGAGTTGAATCCGCTATAAAAAGTACAGGTTTCGAATTTCCTCTAAAGAAAATTACCGTTAATCTTGCGCCTGCGGACATAAAGAAAGAAGGTACATCTCTTGATCTCCCAATAGCCCTGGGCATCCTGTCCGCCTCCGCACAGATTAATCCCGCTCATCTTGAAAATACACTAATTATTGGTGAACTTGCACTTGATGGCAGAATCAGAACGGTGAAAGGAGTCCTGCCGGCTTCTATTCTTGCAAAAAAGAATAAGATAAGTCAAATGGTTGTCCCTTTTCCCAACGCCAAAGAAGCCGGAGTTGTAAAAGGCGCTGCGATATATCCGGTTAACAATCTTAACGAATGTATTAATACCCTGGAAAAAGGTCTCAAAGAACCTTTTTTAGTAGACTTAGACGAAATATTCCGGGAAACTTCAAAGTTTGACCTGGATTTCTCTGATGTTAAAGGTCAACTTACGGCAAAAAGAGCTCTTGAAGTCGCTGTTGCCGGCGGACATAACGTTTTAATGATTGGACCACCCGGTTCAGGGAAGACAATGCTGGCAAAAAGAATCCCGACGATTTTACCTTTAATGAATATAGATGAAGCCATTGAAACGACAAAAATCCATTCTATCGTTGGCACCCTGCCTCCAAAAATTTCTCTAATCGCTAAAAGACCTTTCCGGTCTCCTCATCATACTATTTCTTACGCCGGACTAACAGGAGGAGGAACTTATCCTCAACCGGGAGAAGTCAGCCTGGCTCACAATGGAGTTTTATTTTTGGATGAAATGCCGGAATTTAACAGAAATGTTTTAGAAGTACTGCGCCAACCTCTTGAGGACGGCTTTGTGACAATTTCCAGAGCTAAAAGTACAATAGCTTATCCCGCTCGTTTTATGCTGATAGGAGCTATGAATCCCTGCCCCTGCGGATATTTCGGAGATGCTTATAGAGAGTGCAGTTGTACTCCTTCCAAGATAGATCGATACCGCTCGAAGATCTCAGGACCTCTACTTGACAGAATTGACATGCATGTTACTGTAGGTAGAGTTAAATATAATGAAATTATGGATATGAAAGCAGGAGAAAGCTCAGAATCAGTCAGAAAAAGGATAAAAAAGTGTCGAGAAATACAGGAAAAAAGATACAAAAAAGAAAATTTATATTTCAACGCTCATCTCGATTCGAAAATGTTAAGAAAATATTGTAACATTGACGAATTAAGCAGAACACTGCTTAATTCATCAATGGAAAAATTTGGTTTCTCCGCGAGAGCTGTAGACAGAATTCTAAAAATGGCGAGAACGATTTCTGACCTGGAAGAAAAAAAAGACATTGAGTCCAGTCATATAGCGGAAGCGATACAATACAGAACCCTTGATAGAAAATTATGGTTGACAAAATAGAAAAAGCGAAGGATTAAATTTGACTTGAAACATGGAACCACTTAGAGAATTCTTAGGTCTAATATATTAAAAGATAAAAAGATTTACTTTATTATATGGCTAATGATATAGAAAAATTGAAGAATGAGATTTCGCTGGAAGAATCGGAACCCACAAAAAAGAGGTTGCTGCAAGTACTTGTACTTTTTTTGGCAGGCGGCATTATAATCGCTCTCGGATTCTTTTTCAGATGGGACAAAAGAATAGTTGGGGGCGGCGTTCTTCTTTTTGGATTGGTATCCCAGGGTTTAGCGAGCCTGCTTGCTCTGTTGGGAGGAGTGCCTGTTGTAGGCAATGTTATTGTTAGATTCCTGGCTCTTCCCTTACTTTTCCTTGTTAATAGTATCGGCAATCTACTCGCTTTTTTAGCAATTAAAATGGGATACAAAAAGGAAATAATGGATACCAAATTACTAACCTGGACGTTCGCCGGCGGACTTCTAATTGGCTTTATAATAGGGGGTTTAATATGATCTTATTTCTTTTTCTGACATCTCAATATCTCTTCGAGCAAAATAAAATTCAATACAACTCTCATGAATGGTATATGCATGAAACAGAACATTTTTATATATATTACTATAAAGAAGAAAAAGTATTAGTGCCTTTTGCTACAGACGTTTTAGAAGAAAGTTACAAGCGGCTTAAAAAAAGGTTTAATTACAAAGAGAGAAAAAATGAAGAGAAAATCCCTATAATTCTGTACAAATCTCACCCGGATTTTCAGGGAACCAACGTAATTATGGAAAGACTTCCCGAAGGTGTAGGCGGTTTTGCCGAGCTTTTCAAAAATCGTATTGTGATTCCGTTTAATGGTTCCTACTCTGATTTCAGACACGTTCTCAACCATGAATTGGTACATATATTCCAATACCGCATACTTTACGGTTCAGGGGTAGACGCGGTTAAAAGAATGATCGCCTCAAGACCACCCCTATGGTTCATCGAAGGCATGGCAGAATTGGAATCTCTGGGATGGGACCAGAGTGCCGAGACATATCTAAAAGACGCCATGTTAAATGATAAGCTATTTACCATCCCTCAATTGAGTATGATCGGAGGATATCCTATTTACAAAGAAGGACAATCAATATTGTATTATATAAGAGAAAAATATGGTGAGGAAAAGATAGGGGAAATAATGAAAAAACTTAAGCTCACCAATTCCTTTGATCGTGCGCTGAATAGCGTTTTAGGAATAGATATCAATCGTTTGAATGACGAATGGACCAAGGAGCTAAAGAAAAAATACTGGCCAATCATTGAAGGAAAACAATTTTCAAGCGATATAGCAACGCCAATGGTGACTCACCAAGGATTCGAAGATTTGTATAATTATGCCCCTTCTATATCTCCCCAAGGAGATAAAATAGCATATTTTACTGATGAAGTCGGAGAAGTCCAACTCAGACTTATCTCTACTCTCACCAATGAAGACCTTGGACTACTCGTTAAAGGAGGGAATGCGCCCAAATTCGAGTCTCTACATCTCATGAATGGACATAGTGATTTTTCTCCTAACGGAGAAAAAATCGTTTTTCCTGCCATGGAAAAGGGTAAGGATGTTCTTTATGTTTTAGGAATAAAAAAGAGAAAGATATTAGAAAGAGTTGAATTGGAATTAGACCAAATCAGATGGCCGGAATTTTCTCCTGACGGTGAAAAAATCGCTTTTGTCGGTCTTAAGAATGGAGCTTCCGATATTTACGTATATAATCTAAAAAAGAAAACCCTCGCCAATATCACACATGACCTATATTCCGATAATTACCCCGCATGGAAAGGAGATTCCATACTTTTTGTAAGCGACAGACCGGAAACGGATAATTGGGATTATAGTACAAATATGCTATATATTTCCGATTCAAAGGGAAACATTAGAAAGTTCCTTTCTTTTGGCAAGGACATCATTGCACCGGAAGTTTATAACTCTAATGTATACTTTATTTCTTACAGAGATGGCGGTAAAAATTTATACGTATACAAATCTGACTCCGGAGTTGTGAAACAACTTACGGATATTATTGGGTCATTTAATGATTTCTCGATTTCAAATTCAGGTAATATAGCTTTTTCTGTTTATTCCGACCTGGGCTGGGACATATATTTTATTGATTCTATAGAAGATTTGACAGAAAAAGAACCTAATCCTCCCATAGAGTTAGATGAAGAAGAATATATAACCGTTACTCTCACAGCAGAAGATAAAATAAAAAGTGACGGAAGAGCTCCTTTGAATTTTGGTGTAGATTATATTGCCGGAGCCCTTGGTTATTATTCAGATTACGGTCTTTTTGGATATTTAGTGTTAGGTATGAGCGACATGCTTGGAAACCACCAGCTTTATGCCTTGTTCGATAACACAGGCAACCTTACCGAGAGCAGTTTTTATCTTCAGTACTACTATCTTAAACATAGAATTGACCTGGCTGCCTCTTTAGTAAGACAGAGAGGCTACTTCTTATTCGGCGAAGGCTGGCTGGCAGGAGATATATGGAACGTTAACACGGACGTTTTATTTCCTATTAACAGATTTAAAAGATTAGAATTGGGCTTAAGTTCTTACTACCTTGGTGGAGATTTGATTTTGCCTAACCCACTTTCTCCAACCGGCTGGGAAATAGTAAGAGACACCGTCGGATTGCTTCCAAATATCGGTTTAATGGGTAATATAGCTCTGGTGCAAGATAACAGCGTCTGGGGTTATATGAATCCGATAAAGGGCTTTAGAGGCAGAATTTCTTTTAGTAAGTCATTGATATCAGGTGAAAATTTTTGGAATATTAGTACAGCTTCAACTGATCTCAGAAAATACTTTTATTTAAGCGACTACTATAGTTTTGCCATCCGTCTTTTCCTACTTCACAGCTGGGGAAGAGACCGTGAACAGTTCGGCGTTGTTGGAATTGGAGGAGGTCGTACGGTAAGAGGGTACGACTATAACACTCAATACGGAAACTCAGCAGGCCTTTTGAGTCTTGAATTTAGACTGCCTCTAATTAAAAGATTGGATCTTGGCTTTCCCCCAATATCCCTGGGAGGCATTGAAGGTGCTCTCTTCACGGATATAGGAGCAGCTACTTTTGATTACAGAAACCTAAAATTCTTTACCACTGAAGAACACATGATAAAACTCGCCGATCCCATTATGTCGTTTGGTGTGGAGTTTAGACTCAACCTTGGAATAACGATATTAAACTTTGATATTTCTAAAAAAACTGATTTACACCATATCTCACGAGACACATATTACGACGTTCATTTCGGATTACCATTCTGATCAACCGCTAACGGCTTACCGCTTACGGCTAACCGCTATTACACCAAACACCCATCTTTTTTGATTCTTTTTAAATGTTTTATAGCGGAAAGCGGATGGCGGGTAGCGGACAGCGTCAATAAAGAAACGTGCTTCCGCCTATGAATTCTCTGAGTATAGAAGTTTGTGGTATCTCTTTTTCCGGTATATTAAGAAAATGATACAGGAAATTTAAAAGCCGAAGAGCCTCACAATAATAAGGAGAACTGGTCGAAACACACCTTAATGGTGTTTCAAGAAAAACCTTCAACACTGCCAGTTCGTAGACAAGTGACGAATTAAACATTACATCAGCTCTTTCCTGATAAGGAAAAACAAATTTGTCTTCTCCGTCTTTGACTGACTCCCATTTTTTTAAAGTATACTCGGCATTATACCCTCTATACCTGGTATCTCTGAAAATTCTCCTTAAAAGTCTAACGTCTCTGGTTGGGATTCTATTAACTCTATTGATATTCAACTGTGTTAAAGGAGAAACATATATAAGAAAAGCTTTTAAAGGAATATTACCTATCAATGCGGGATTAAAACAATGGAGTCCCTCTATAATAAGCATTTTATTCTCCCCGAACTCGATATCTCCGCCGTTCTTTTCTCTTTTCCCTGTTTTGAAATTAAAATATTGTCTTTCTACTTTCTTTCCTTTCAGTAACTTGCCAATATGTTCTCTAAATAAATCAATATCTAAAGCGGAAAGATCATCAAAGAAATGTGTACCGTCTTTGTAATAAGGAGTTTTTTCTCTTTCAAGAAAGTAATCATCAAGTGATATATAAACAGGTTGTATACCGTGCAAGCGGAAATGCATGCCAAGTCTTTTAGAAAAAGTCGTTTTACCGGAAGAAGAAGGTCCGGCAATAAAAACGGCTTGAATCCTCTGTTTTTTTTGAACTATCCTTTTACAAATATCGGTTATCTTTTCGCTATGAATAACTTCCGCAATCTTCAAAATCTCAGATATTTCTCCTCTTATTATATATTGATTTAGTTGAGAAACACCCCAGATCTTTAAAATCTCCGCTTCTTTTTCTGCTTCTCTATACGTGTTAAAAAGTTTTCTTCTTTCTTCGACGCTGCTAACACTGGATGGATTACTCTTCGATGGAAGAATTAACAAAAATCCCTCTTTTACAGCTTTAAGGTCAAAAGTAGAAAGAAAACCCGTACTCGGTAAAAGAGGTCCGGCAAAGTAAGCGGAAAATCCATCAATTTTATAAACAGGAATATATGAAACTGCAAGATTTTTCAGAATACTTATATCGTCTTTTCTGCCGGAAAGGCAATGCATAGCTTCTAACTTTGGAAGCATTAATTTTTCGATATTCTTATTCTCTCTTATTAAATCCTTCATTTCCTTCTTAATTGGATTTAAATTTGAATTTCCCTTCAAGAACCTACCGAACAGAGCATTACCATATGAATGTTCTATCTTGATTGTAACGCCTCTTTTTTTAAACAGATAATCAAGTAGAAAAACCAGCGTCCTTTCATAAGTTCTACTACCTTCCGAATCAGAAAGATCCAGAAATTCCGCAGAACTATGGGCAGGAATGGCATCCTGAAGGGAAGTATACTGATTATCTACTTTTGCCAGGGTTACGGGAAACTGGAGATTAGGATACCGCTCAAGTATCTTCTGATTCATCGATTAATGAAATTGCTTTTTCCACGTTTATATAAGCTATATTATCTCTGCCTTTACTCTTAACATAGTACATTGCCAGATCTGAAAGCCTAAGCAAATCATAAAAATTTTCACTATCTACCGGATAACAGGCTATACCAAAACTTGCTTTAATCCGGATTTCAATGTTCTTCCTCTCATCTTTTATAAAAAATTTCTTTTCTGTTATCGAATCTTTAAGGGATTTCGTGAATTCAATTGCCTCTTTTAAGTCTAAATTCTGCAAGACCACCACATATTCATCACCACCGTATCTTATAGCAATGTGCGCTTCATTTTTTATTTTGTTCATTATTTCTTTGCCCACAAGGCGCAACAACTTACTTCCAATTAAATGATTGTAATTATCGTTCACATTTTTAAAGTAATCCAGATCTACAAAAATTACGGCTCCCTTTTCGCCCGCCTTCTTCCATTTTCCTACAATAGCCGGCAAATATTCATTACAATATCGGGAATTATACAATCCTGTGAGTTCATCAGTGATTGTTGCCAATCTTATTTTCTCGTAGAGTCTCGCATTATCGATAGCTATACCAAGTTGATAGGAAACCTCTTTTATGATTTTAGCTTCTTCTTGACTAAAAGCATACTTTTCCGGAGAACCTATTATTGTTAAACCAATAAGCTTTTTTCCTTTATTTATAGGGACAACCATTTCGGATTTGAACTCCCCCAAAAAATCTTCAAATGCCTTCTCTTTTTCAGTGTTTTGACAAATAATCATTTTTTCTTCTTTCAACACTTTACCAACCAGACCTTTACCCTTTTGTATTTTTCCTGGCGGTTTAAATTTTCCTTTTGAAGAAAAACCTTTAAGCGTCGCATTGGTTCCTTTCGAAAGAGCTATCCCCACGAAATAATAATCAAAAGCTTCCTGAATTAACTCCGCACTCTTTTTCAAAAGCTTATCGAGGGTGAGAATGGAAGTAATGGTCTTGTTAATGTCAAACATAAGCGTTAAATGTCCAACTTTCGCTTTTAGATTCTGTACTAAATTCGCGTTTTCAAGAGCAATAGCAGCATGTTCGGCATAATTGCTAACCAGGTTTAAATCTTCCTCATTAAAATAGGTTTTATCCTTCTTGTTTATAGCCTCTATTATTCCCAGTATTTTTCCTTTACTAAGTAAAGGGACAGAGAGAATGGTATTTGTTATAAAACCCGTTTGTTTATCTATATTTTGAAAAAATCTTTGGTCCTTATAAGGATCTGTAACAATTGCCGGTTTTTTATTTTTTACCGTCCACCCCACAACTCCTTTGTCAATAGGCATCCTCGTCCCTTTCAATTCATTTTTTTTCTCGCCTATTACTTCTTTAAAAACAAGTTCTTTTCTTTCTCTATCCAAAAGGAGCAAGGACCAGGCTTCAGCATCAATGAGTTGAGAAACGTTTTTCATTATAAGAGTAAGCACTTCGTCAATTGCAATATCCGGAGAATTAATCGCCCTTAAAATTTCTCCTATTCCCAGAGCTTTACTCTTCATCCTTTTCCTCTTTTTCCTCGGGTAAGACCTCATATATTATTTTAATTCTTTCCTTTTTATTCTCAAGCTCACCCTTCTCATTAATTGAAATTTTAAAATCTTCGGGAATATCAAATTTTATAGCTTTCCTTTTATCCTGCTCATCTAAATGGTAAATACCAACTGGGGAAACGCTGAAACCGTCAAAGAAAAACGAACGATCTTTATCTTCTGCCTTCAAGAGATAAAGTAGTTTATTAGTAATTTCCTTTTCCGCATCCCCTTTTGCGAGTGGCAAAGTACATAAATAATCATCAGAATTAAGCATCAGATTTATTAATGTGTTATTATCAATAAGTATAACAGATCTCTCCGGACTTTTCCCCGAAGAAAGAAGAGCAGCTTCATCAACGAGAATACCGTTGAGATCGGGATCTCCAAAAGCATTGGGAGTAAAGATTAAATCCTTACCAGGACTACCGCTCGCAATTCCAATACCTAGCCGAAACAAAGATTTAAACTGAGGCGGCAGTAAGGCATAAGTGATCCCTTCATGAAAAATTTCTTTTTCTGTTATTTCTCCAAACCAGCCCCGGTATTTCACGTAGTTTTCCCTGACAAATTTTTCGGCAGATTTGACCATATTCAAAGCGGTTCTTATTGCCATTTCCCCGCTATTTAAATGAGGTAAAAGATTAAACTCATCTTCAAGAGCTGTAGAATAACGTACAATAGATCCCGACCTCGTACGAGAAGTTTTGTAAATATCTCTGTAAAGCTTTTGAGAGTTGCCTCCGAACCAGAGAATACCTCCGTCTCCGGTATCTTTTAATATAAAAGAAGAACCCCTCTTGGCAGCTTCAAAAATACGTGATTGAAACAGTGAAAGGATTGCTCGTTCTCTTTCCGCATCTCGTAAGCGATGAGACATAAAGGTGGAACCCCTTATATCATAAACAAGCGTAGAAACCAGCGAGGAAAATTTCTTTCTAAGAACCCTGGAAAGTTCTACTTTAGATTCTAATTCCTCCTTATCTATCTTAGGTCTAATTTTGCCTCCCTTAGAAAATCGGTAAAACTTGCTTCTCGGTAACAGATCCAACCCCACAAGATGGATTTTTTTGTCTCCGGTTATTCTTGATCTCGGATTATCAAAATCAATCGAAGGAGGCCATATTTCTATCATGTTGCTGATAAGATGACGAACAAATATAGCTTCAAGAATTTCATAAAAAACTAACTTATAGTTATATATTACCTTATGGGTATCGGGCCAAAAAGATCTTTTACTGCCGGAACTCAACTTTGAAAAAATCTGATTGTCTTTAGTCGCTCTTTCTGTTTTTCTCAGAAAATGAATGATAGCTTTTTCAGAAGCAGAACTTATAATAGCCAGAAACGGCTGCGCATGCCAGAACTCTATAACCATTTTCTCTATTTGCCATGAAGGAACTGGCGGCAGCAGAGTAAGTATATCTTGTGGTTTTATACCGAGAAGCACTTTATTCTGGTCTATTTCATTCTTTAGAGTTGAAGCGGAACCGTTAAGTTCTTGAACCATACGAACATGCAATTTTAAAGTTTCCTCAAGCTTTGTAATCTCTTCCTGAATATTAGCCAGTGCAGCGGATAAATCTTTGCTTTTAACATCTACAAGCCTCTGCAATTTATTAAGACTTTTTTGTAGAAATTTGTTGGTTTCTTCACGGACTTTCATGTCTTTGCTATCCAGAACCCTATCCCTATCCATTAATTTCCTTTTAGCCTTGCCTGCCTTCTGAGAAGCTATCCTCGATAAAGTTTGCAAAGTATTATTAGAAGGAACGAAAAAATCTCCAAAAGGAAAATTTCTTAATGTTTGCGTGTTGGTTATTTCAGAATTCTTAGAAAGGGAAATTATATCACCGGCTTCTCTCTCCGTAAAATCCTCTATTAAAATATCATGTATTTTGACAAAAACAGAAGGTGTTAAGCCATAATGAGCAAGAAAGTGTCCTAGTTCACCTATGCTTAATTTCTGAGGAGGGAATCCTAAAAAAAGAGGCTCTCTTATCATTAATCTTGCAAAAGGTTTAATTTTCTCTTCAGGCATTCCTTCTGTTATTACATCAATCAATCTCTTGCCAATTAAAATAGAAGTCTGCAAATCCTCTACCAATTCAGCCGGATATAAATTGATTAAAGCCGATAATAGTATTATAAAATAATGATCTCCTTTATCCAGAGCATTAAGAAATAGATCGCTTAAGAATTTTTTATCCTTTTTATATAATTTATCCTCTTTTAATCTGACAAAGATATCTCGAAGATAAGCCATATCTTCACTGGTAACCTCAACAAATATTTTAGAACTGTGCTCTTTAATAAAATCGGAAAAAGTTGTCTTTATCGTTCTTGATTTTAAATACCGTACAAGAAGATTTCTATAGTATTCAAAACGGCTCTTCTCTCCAACATTTTCTTCCAAAGTATCGAGAAGCCTACTTTCAAAAGTACTGGCAAGTTCTAAAAATGCGGGAGTAAATTTAGTTTTCATTTCGCTTATTTTATAAAATCTCCATCGTTATAAACTATTTTTCCATTTACGATACAATATTTCACCATCCCTTTAAACTTTCGACCTAAAAAAGGTGAATTTTTAGCCTTTGAAGCAAAATTATCCGGATCTACTTCCCAATTACGCTTTAAGTCGATAATAGTAAAATCTGCTATTGCTCCTTCTTTTATTTCTCCGAACGGGAGGTTAAATACCTTTGCCGGAGCAGACGAAAGGATTTTAATTAATCTACCCAGTGTAAGTTTTCCCTTTTCCACCAATTCTGTATATAGGGCAGAAAAAGCAGTCTCCAAACCTGTAACGCCGAAAGCTGCCTCTGCAAACTCAAGTTCCTTTTTGTAATCGGGATGAGGAGCATGGTCGCTTGCCACAATTTCTATTAAACCCTCTTTGATTGCTTTTTGGAGAACTCCAACATCATGTCGGGTTCTTAAAGGAGGTTTCATCTTCATGTTAGAGTCAAATTTCTTTATTTCAACATCGGTTAAAAGCAAATGGTGCGGAGTAACTTCTGAGGTTATTTTATCATCTTTCCAATCTTTAATCAGCTTAACCGAATCTGCAGTCGATATATGCGCTAGATGAAGTCTTCCCTGTGTGAACTTAGACAACAAAATATCCCTTGCCACAATTGTCGATTCGGATACATCCGGTATCCCTTGAAATCCCAGTTCGGTTGAGACAACGCCTTCATGCATTTGACCTTTTCGCGAGAGACTCATATCCTCGGGATGGTCAATTATAGGAACATTAATCAACTTGGAATATTCTAAAGCGTTACGCATCAGAGAAGAATCTTCAACACAACTTCCGTCATCGCTAAATGCAACACAACCCGCCTGAAAAAGATGTGCCATTTCCGAAAGCTCTTTCCCTTCTCTCCTCTTTGTAACGGTACCTATCGGGAAAATTCTACAAAGTCCAACTTCTTCGCTTTTCTCCTTTATAAATCCCGCAACTCCTTCATTATCAATCGGAGGATCGGTATTTGGCATTACACAAACAGTTGTATATCCTCCCTTAATAGCAGCCCTTGATCCTGTTTCTATAGTCTCCGCATCCTCATCTCCGGGTTCTCGGAAATGGGAATGAACGTCAACAAAACCAGGAAAAAGGTGCAATCCTTTCCCATCGATTTCTTGTTTGGGGGAAGGTTTCGATTTCTTTATAACTTTACCTTTTTCTATCAAGAGGGTCCCAACTTCATCAATTCCATTTAAAGGATCAAAAATATGAACGTTTTTAATCTTTAAGTCCATCTGTTTTCCTTTTTGATAAGAGATAAAGAATACTCATCCTTATGGCTACGCCTGAAGTCACTTGATTCAGTATAAGCGAATACTCTGAATCCGCGATGCTAGACTCAATTTCAATTCCCCTGTTAATCGGACCAGGGTGCATTATAACGACCTCCTTCGACGCAAATTTCCTAAGTTTTTCATAAGTAATAGCATAATCTTTAATATATTCTCTTAGAGAAGGCAGGAAACTTTCTTCCTGTCTCTCCTTCTGAATCCTGAGAATATAGAGAATATCCTTTCCCGGAAGAGTTTTCTCTAAACTATACTCAAATTTAACTCCGAAAGATTCCAGCCAGAGAGGCAAAAGAGTAGGTGGTCCACATACCGTTACTTTAGCTTTCATTTTGTTTAGTCCTAAAATCAAAGAACGAGCCACCCTCGAATGTTTAATGTCTCCAATAACAGCAACTTTTAAATTGGAAAAGGCCGAAAAATTCTTCTTTATAGTCATAATATCTAATAGCGCCTGAGTGGGATGCTCGTGGCAGCCGTCTCCCGCGTTTATTACAGAAGCTTTTAATCTATTTGCCAGAAAATGCGGAGTGCCGGGGGCAGAATGCCGCACTACCATAATATCTACTTCCATTGCCTGTATGTTTTTTGCCGTATCAAGCAGCGTTTCACCTTTTAAAACCGAAGAGGAAGCAGCCGAAAAATTAATAGAATCCGCAGAAAGTCTCTTTTCGGCAAGAACAAAAGAGTTTAAGGTTCTCGTGCTGGGTTCGAAGAAAAGGTTTGCCACTGTAATACCTCTAAGTGTAGGTGCTTTCTTTATGGGTCTCTTAAGGATTTCTTCCATATATTCGGCAGTTGTTAAGATTTCCCCAATCTCATCTTTTGTCAGTTCCTTAATCCCGAGTAAATCTTTCCTATTTAGATTCATTAGAGACCTCTACTATTTTAACAGAATCTTCTCTATCCGTCTCTTCAAACAAAACCTGAATCTCTTCTTTATCTTTAAGCTCTACTGAAATCCCGGTATAGTCAGGAGAAATAGGGAGTTCCCTTCCTCCTCTATTAACCATAACAGCCAACTTCACGCTAATAGGTCTCCCATAATCAATTATTTCATCAAGTGCCGATCTTATTGTTC
The DNA here is from genome assembly GCA_964604245.1 of uncultured bacterium. Classification (GTDB taxonomy): domain Bacteria; phylum Hydrothermota; class UBA3072; order UBA3072; family UBA3072; genus JAFGHJ01. The sequence continues at coordinate 14,721 of CAZRYJ010000011.1, forward strand.
TCCCTGTATAAATAACATCATCAACCAACAAAACTTCTTTTCCTTCTATCGGGCATGGGAAATACGTAGAGCCGATAATTGGTTTCGGTCCATATATTGTTAAATCATCACGATATAAGGTAATATCGAGAACTCCTACTTTTACTTCCCATTTCACTAATTTTTTCAAAATACGAGCGATTCTTTCCGCTAATATATCCCCTCTTTTCCTTATTCCTATTATACATAAAGACTTAATGTTAGGATTATCCTTTAATATTTCAGAAGATAATCTTTCAATAGTCTTCTTCATTTCCTTTTTATCCATTAAAATTCTTTTTTCTTTAAATTTAATATTCATTTGTCAGTTAAAAAGCAGAAAAATATAAGAATTATAAGCTTAAGATTTTGAGATCCAACCATAATAAAAAACATTAAGAAACCACTTTTCCTTTACGTTCTGCCTTACTTTTTCTCAAATAACTTACCGAAGAAAGAGAAGCAGAAACAAAGAAGGAACTCCATACTGTCTTCCTCTTCATCAAGCCTCCTTTTTTATTAATTTATTAAAAACAGTTGAATAGTCAAGGTTTATTCTGATTCAAACCACGAAACACACAAAAACTAAATTAACCACAGATTACACAGATTATCACAAGAATCCTACCACTTCCCAAAATTATTATTACCGCAAAGACGCAGAGAACGCAGAGCCACCCCCCACACCTCACTTTTAGAAGGAAAACCGCTCTTCTTTAAAAATTTGTATACAGGCTTCAATTACGGTAGGGTCATAACGCGGCAAAGCCGCTAAAATGTAAAAATCAAATATCAAAATGCAAAACTACAAATCAAAGTTCAAATAGGATATCCGGATCCATCAATTCTTTCGCCTTTTTTCATATATTGAAAGTTTTTCCCCTTTTGAATTTGCCTTTTTCCTTATTTACATTACCATTAAATTGGTTACCTTAAGAGCTTCAAGTTCTACATTTCAGATTACAAATTATGTTATAACTTTTTTTACTTCAGGTATTTTTGCTTTTAAGGCTTTCTCTACAAATCCTTTTAATGTCATTTGAGCCATCGGACATCCACCGCAGGCGCCGGTAAGTCTTAATTTTACCGTTCCGTCAGGAGATACACTCAACAATTTTACGTCTCCACCGTGACTTTTAAGGTATGGCTTAATATCGTTGGCTAAAACTTTTTTGACTTTTTCTTCCAATTTTCCTCCCTTCTTTGTTTAAGGTCATATTGTTTAGTATAATAAGTAATCTGATTCGAGTCAAGCATATGATTCTTCGAATCGTAGATTCTACGAATCTAGGTTAAGTTGTTAAATGGTTGAGTAGTTGAGTAGAAAAAAAATAAATAATAATCTCTTTGTTCTCTGTGTGAAATTAATTTGGTGTTGTGTGATGGGTTTTGTTTTGACTCATGACGTATGACTCGTGACTCATGACTCTTTGTGTGTTCTCTGTGTCTCTGTGGCATTCCCCTTTCTTCTTGACATAATTGTATTTTTCGTTATAGTTATTTTGTTCTAGCATAAATGGGAGGAAAAAATGAGAATTTGTGTTATAGGAACCGGATACGTAGGACTGGTAGTTGGTGCGGGTCTTGCCGAAACCGGAAATAGAGTAATTTGTATAGATAAAGATCAAACAAAAATAGAAAAATTAAAGAGTAGTGTAATACCTATTTATGAGCCCGGTTTAGAAGAACTGGTAAAGCGAAATCAGAAAGAAAATCGCCTTTCTTTTACAACTTCGCTAAAAGAAGCTATACCAAATTCTGATATTATATATATTGCCGTAGGTACTCCCGAGAAAGAAGATGGAACGGTGGATTTATCTTATGTCTTAGCTGTAGCCGAGGAAATTGGTGCAACTATGGGAGATGAGTATAAAATTGTAGTTAATAAGAGTACTGTACCTATGGGAACAACCAGAAAGATTAAAAAAATAATTGAGAATAAAACCAAAGCAAGTATTGATGTCATTTCCAATCCCGAATTTTTAAAAGAAGGCAGCGCCCTTCAAGATTTTATGAAGCCGGACAGAATAATAATTGGGACTGACAGTTCTGATGTAGCTGAAAAAATAAAAGATCTTTATGAACCTTTTATCAGAACCGGGAATCCAATCCTTGTCATGGGAATTGAAAGTGCCGAAATGACCAAGTATGCGAGCAACACAATGCTCGCGAGCAGAATTTCTTTTATGAATGAGATAGCAAACCTCTGTGAAAAAGTCGGGGCAGATGTTGAAGAAGTTAGAATGGGTATGGCAAAGGACCCGAGGATCGGCTCCAAATTTCTTTTCCCGGGAATTGGTTATGGAGGATCATGTTTTCCAAAAGATGTTAAAGGAATTATTCGAAAGGGTAAAGAACACGGTCTTCCTATGAAAGTTTGTGAAAGTGTGGATTTAGTGAACAAAACTCAGAAAGAAATAATTTTCAAAAAAATAAAGAAAAGGTTTAGCCAATTAAAGGGAAGAAAAATAGCACTCTGGGGCCTTTCTTTCAAGCCGCAAACCGATGATATGCGAGAAGCTCCTTCTATCGTTACCATAAATCTTCTTCTCTCTGAGGGAGTTAATATAAAAGCATATGATCCGCAAGCAATAGAGAATACGAAGAGGATTTTTAAAAACAAAATTGAATATGGTGATACACTTTATGAATGTCTTGAAGGAGCAGATGCTCTGGTGATTCTTACAGAATGGAATCAGTTTAGAAATCCCGATTTTAAAAAAATTGGTGATTTAATGGGTAAAAAGATAATTTTTGATGGTAGAAACATTTATGACCCAGCCAGGGTAAAAGATTCGGGATTTGAATATTACGGCATAGGCAGAGCTAAAATTTAATCCTCTCTTTTTCCGGTTTATTGTGATAGTAATATCCGTAATAATATCCATAATAACCGTATTCTTTATTGATATCGACTTTGTTAAGAACGTACCCGAGCGCTTTAATTGAAAGCTGCTTGAGGAGTTCGGAAGCCTGAGCGATCATATGCCGATTGGTTTCTCCATAGGCAGCAACCAGCAAGGTCTCTTCGACTTCAACAGCTAGTATCCTACTGTCACTTACAGTCATTATAGGAGGAGAATCAAGAAGTACTATATCATATTCTTTTTTCCATTTGGCAAGGAGTTCTTTTGTTCTATTGGAATCCAACAATTCTGATGGATTCGGAGGTAATTTCCCGGAGGGAATGACATGCAAACCATCTACAACAAGCGGCTGGATATCTGTATCTTCATTTATTAGTAACTCGGTGAGACCTTTTTTCTTCTTTATTCCCAGATATTTTTCGATTGAGGGTCTTCTTAGATCAGTATCCACAAGAAGAACTTTTTTACCCGCTGATACGAACGAGCGGGCAAGATTTATAGCAATCATTGATTTACCTGAGCAGGCGTCCGGTCCTGTAATCAAGATAGTAGAGGGAACACCTTCGGTTCTTGACAGTTTAATGTTGGCACGAAGACTTCGGAAAGCTTCAGCAATATGGCTTCTTGATTCCTGTTCCGTTAATAGAAAAATCCTTTCTCTAGAATTATTCTTTTCTTTTTTATCGTTTTCTATACGCGGAATTCTTCCAAGAATTGGCAATCCGGAAATTCTGGTAATTTCAAACTCATCCCTTATAGCAGAGTCCACATAATCTACGACAAAAGCTCCTCCGATTCCTATAAGAATACCAAGTATAAGGAACAGTATACTCTTCTTGACTTTGGACATAGTATTTGGGCCTGCTGGGAGTCTGGCAAGTTCAAGTATTGAAATACCACCGCTTTCTCTAACTTCCGAGATTTGAGCCTGTTCCCTTTTTTCAAGGAGCATAAGATATATCTTTTTGTTTGCCTCTTTTTCTCTTTCCAGTCTGGCGAGTTCTAATTCTCGTTTTGGTATTTTAATAAGTTTGCTTTTGTAATATCTTAAAGCTTCTTCTAATGCTTCAATCCTGCTCTTTGCAACAGCATAATCAATTGTAAGATTGACGGATTGCTGCATAAAATCTTCCATCTGCACCAAAGGATCAAGGGTTCCTTCTTTTTGCAAAAGCTCTTTTACTACCGTACTCATTTTTTCCTTTAAAGATTTAATGGAATAGTTGATTTTCTGTATTTTCTGGTCTTCAATCGAATATCCCTGTATTAGTAGATTGGCTTTTTCATTTTCCATATTAGTAAGTTGTCTTTTTAAATCTACAAGAACATTATACGAAGTTTGAGAAGCTTCTGCAAGTAAAGATTTCTCCTGTTCATTTAATCTGGACTTTACTGCAGAAAGTTTCTTCTCCAGAACTTCTGCTTCTATAGAAGCGCTTTTCAATTCCTTTTCGATATCTGACATTTGCCTTATGAATTCCTCTATTTCAGATGAGATTCCGAGAATTCCATACTTCTCTTTGAATAATTTCAATTTTTCTTCTGATTCCTCTAAGTCTTTCTGAACCTTCTCTGTCTGATCGGCAATAAAGTCATAAGTTGAATGGGCATCTTCTTTCTTTATTTCAATGTCAAATTCCCTGTAAGTTTCCGCAAGCCGATTCGCGAACAATTGACTTATATATGGATTCGTTTCCGTAACGCTTATTTGTATTATACGCGATTCCCCTTTTGCGCTCACTTCAACCCTTCCGTTCTCAATGTTCCTCTTAAGCCTATAGTAGGCTAATTTTTCGTCACTTATTTCCATTTGCTCAAGCTCATAATTTGTGAAACTATTCGCTGTTTTTTCCAAAACGGGATGGCTTTTAATTAAAAAAATATGGTTCGTAAGTTCTTCTTCGGTAGGAGATTTATAATAATTTATCCCAAAGAGGGATTCAACTCTTTTAACAAGAATTTTTGAAGTAGACGTATAATTAGGGGGAGCATAAAAAAAGTAAAGAACGGAAAGAATAACGCAAACCACTATAATTCCTAAAACAATTCCTCTTCTTCTTCTTATTATTCTTAAATAATCCTTAACATCGATTTCATATTCTCTGTTCATTTTTTCCACCTCTTTTTGTTAAATGTACTCCTTCTTCACAAAGATTACACATTTCCGGCTTGTAGTTATTAATCGGATATTTGAAAACGGATTTTATTGGTATATTAATCTCAATATCCTCTATAGACCGATCTATCATTACAACTATACCTAAAATCTTTCCTTTTTCTATTGCTTTAATTGTATCTTTAATCGAACTACCTGTAGTTAAAATATCATCGACTATTATTATCTTATCTGTGTCTTTTATTGCAAATTCTCTTTTTAACGCTCTTCCCTCATGCGTTCTTTCGGCAAAGGCGCACTTTTTTCCTGTTATTCTTGCCAGTTCAAAAGCAATAATGGCTCCACCCAATGTTGGACCAATAAACCAGTCAGTCTCCGGACTTAGTTCTTTCATTTTATCAATGAACGATTCGGCTAACTCAGGGTTTTCTAATATACGCATTTTTTCAATATATCTATCGGAGTGCAACCCTGAAGCTAACAAAAAATGCCCTTCAAGTAAGGCACCCGCTTCTTCAAGCAGTCTTTTGTAATCCATCCTTAATTTCTTGAATTACCGATTCTGCAGCCTTATGCATATCTTTAGCTTTAGTGATCGGTCTTCCTACAACCAAATAGTCCGAACCACTTACAACTGCTTCAAAAGGTGTGTTAAATCTTTTTTGGTCGTTTTTCTCCGTTCCTCTGGGTCTTATTCCCGGTGTAGTTACAATAAAGTCTTTTCCACAGTTTTCCTTAATTAAAGAAACTTCTTCAGCTGAAGCTACAACCCCTCCTAACCCAGCACTTTTTGCAATAGAAGCCAACTCTAATACCTCTTCATTTAAACTTTTTTCAATACCTAACACATCTTCCAAAAACGCTTCATCAAGGCTTGTCAGTATTGTAATTCCAAGTATAACAGGTCCATCTTTTCTTTTGTTCCATACTGCTTTTTGTGCTGCCTCCATCATTTCAAAACCTCCGAGAGCGTGTACCGTTAGGATATCCACACCCATATCGATTGCGGCATCGACTGCACCTGAAATTGTGTTCGGGATATCGTGCAGCTTTAGATCGAGAAAGACTTTCTTTTCTCTCTTCTTTAAAATCTCAACAATTACAGGGCCTGCTCGGGTAAACAGCTCCAGCCCAACCTTATAGAACCCCACTAAATTCCCCAATTCTTCGACTATAATCAAACCTTCTTCTATTGAAGGAACATCTAAAGGGACTATTAAAAAATCTTTAGCTTCTTTTCTCATTTCTTATATACATCTTTTAAATTTTTATAACTATTGTCTTCAAACCAACATTGTAAGTTATCCAGGATTTCAATTGGTGCAAGGGGGTTGTTGAAAATAATACTGCCGAGTTGTACGGCCGTTGCCCCGGCTATAAGGAATTCCAGAACATCTTTGTAATTTGCGATTCCTCCCGAACCTATAATTGGTATGTCAACCGAATTTTTAACTTTGTATACATTGTATAATGCAAGAGGTTTTATAGCGGGTCCGCTCAAACCTCCTGTTATCCTTTTGAATAAAGGTTCTTTTTTTTCAATGTCTATCGCAAGTCCGGTAAAAGTATTAGATACAGTTACGGCAGTTGCTCCGCCTTCTTTAGCTGCCTGGGCGGTTTCTTCAATATTAGAAGCAGTTGGAGTAAGCTTTACGATAACCGGTAATTCGGTTTCATTGCATACCGCTTTAGTAATCGAAAAAACCATTTTGGGATCCCTTCCAAAGCTTTCTCCGCCTTTTTCTACATTTGGACAGCTTATGTTCACTTCAAGCCCCGCTACACCTTCAATTTTAGACGCGATTTTTTTAAACTCCTCTATTGATTCTCC
>CAZRYJ010000011.1:21652-27549 GCA_964604245.1 uncultured bacterium
CCGCTACACCTTCAATTTTAGACGCGATTTTTTTAAACTCCTCTATTGATTCTCCAAAAATATTAACTAAAATTTGAGTGCCTAATATCTTCATTTTGGGTAAGCTTTCACTTGCAAAACGTTCAAGTCCTTTATTTTCGAGTCCGATGGAATTAATTACACCACAGGGCGTCTCTGTAATTCTCGGGGGGGGATTCCCTTCTTTTGGATTCAGGGATACCCCTTTACATATAACTCCTCCCAACTTACTAAAGTCAATTAATTTGGTGTAAGGAAGATCCCATACTCCGGAAGCAAGGAGTATAGGATTTTTTAATTTAAGGGAGCCAAATTTAGTCGAAAGATCAATCAAAACTCACCTCTTTCAACGGAAATATTGGGCCTTCGGTACATATAAGTTTGTACCCTTCGGTAGTCTTCACCGCACAAGATTTACATCCCCCAAGACCACATCCCATTCTTTTTTCCATATATACATAAGCATTATCGATTTGTTCTTTATTTAATATATTTCGTACACTTTTAATCATTTCAATAGGACCGCAAACAAATATTTGCTTTTCGTTAAGTTCTTCCGCATGCTTTTTTATAAGATTGGTAACAAGACCTCCATCCTCTTCGTTAATAGTCCTTACTTTAAATCCATTCTTCTTAAATTCCTTAATGAAAATTAAGTCTTCTTTGCTTTTGACTCCGTAAAACAGTATTCCACCATTCATCTGTTTTGATTGGTAGTAGACGGGCGCTATGCCTATTCCTCCGGCTATCAGAACTCCTTCTTTAGGAGAACAAAATTTTTTACCCAATGGACCGAGAACTTTTAAGTAATCACCTTCTCTAACTCTTGATAGGAGCTCTGTTCCTTTTCCCTTCACTTTAACCAATATAGAAAAAGTATCTTTATTTACTTCCAAAAAAGAAAAAGGACGAGGAAGATATGGATCAAGAGTCGAAAACCCTATCATTATAAAATTCCCGCACTCGGCAAGTTTGTACATTTGCTTGTCTGCCAGCGTAACTTTGCGATAAGTCCCGAGCTTTTTATTCTCCAGTACCGGTAGTATCCTGAAAATTGGGGTCATAGGGTTCCCTCGCTTTTTCAGCGTATTTTGATTTGGGGTATTTTTCCCGTAAAATCGAAAAAAGTTCCTTTCCCTCCAAAGAATAAGTAGAATCTTCGGTTAAGCAAATATTTAAAAGAGTATATATCGCTTTTGGGGCATAAGAGCTCTCCGGAAAAACCTCGTAAACCTCTTTGTACCATTTAATACCTTCCGGTATATCTTTTAATTCCCAATAATAAAGTTCGCCTATCCTGAAAAATATATATGAAGAATCTTTCTTTTCGAAGTTAGATTTTAATAGCTTGTCGTCCTTTTCATCTTTTTTCGTTTCATCTGAGAGGGTCTGCAATAATGCCAAATTTTCAAAAATTTCTTTCTTAGCCTGTGCCTTTAAACTTATTTCTCCAAAATCCCTGCCCGATACTACTTTCTTATAAAAATCAAAAGCCGCAGAAGTATCATGCTGATATTCTTTTATCTCTCCAAGATGATATTTTGCGACAGTTCCAAGACTATCCTTTTTTCTCTCAAGAGGCACTAACGTTTTGAAAGCCTCATCAAAATTTTCCTGCATCATCAGTATTTTTCCTTTTAGCAAAGAAAGAGAATCGCTCGACATTCCTTCTTCGATCACGGACAAAGCTTCTGATGAACTATCCATTTCCGAGTACAATTCCGCCATATTGTATATAAGTCTTACTGAAGGTTTTTCTTCGGTTTCTTTAAGCGCTCTTCTATACATTTCCAATGCTTTTTCTTTGTTTCCCAATGATCTGTTTGCATTGCCAATTATATAGTAAGCTTCCCCGGAATTGCTGCTGTATTTTTTAACAAATTTCTCTCCTTCTTCTATTGCCTTCTGCGGATTATCAGTTACGAAGTATAATTCCAGTCTTGTCTTAAATACTTCCATCCTCACTTCCTCATTCTTTGAATTAGAGGCCTTTTCAAGAAGCAAAATGGCTTCGTCAAGATCTTTTTTTTCAATGGCAATTTTCCCAAGAAAAAGATAACTCTCATCTACAAAAGGAGAGGAAGGGAAGACATCAATAAGTTTTTTAAAGCTTTTTTGTGCCTCGCCGGGTTTTTTTAAGTGATAAAGACTTTTCCCCATTATAAAGATTGCATCATCTACATACTTCGAATCCGGATATCTTTCCAGTATCTTCTCGGATTTCTCTAAACTCTTTTGATAATTTCCTTCCTCGCAATATTTCTCTGCATTATAAAATGTGTTATAATAAACACACCCGGAAAAGACCAAAAAGATCAAAAAGGTTTTTTTCATATTTCTTCTTTTACAATCTCATTTTTATTATAAGTAATTACTTCAACTAACTCAATGGGTTTATCTTCCTCGTGAACAATTTCTATATGCATTTTATTCTTTCCGCAGGAATACTCAAGTGTATTTTTCCCTTCCGTCTCGAAATAAATTGCAACTCTTGGATTTGCAATAATTCGCACTTTTGCATTTATTAAAGCCTTCCCTTTCTTTTCAAGCCACGTAGTAAACCTCGATAAAAGATAAGGAGCACTGAGAGCGTAACCTTTTCCTCTACAATAAGGACACGTTTCAATAAACCTCCTTGCAATGTTCTTACGAGCCCTCTCTCTCGTCATTTCGAGAATCCCGTTAGGGGAAAGTTTCGGAACAATTTTGTATCTTGCTTTACCTCTTCTTAATTGTTGTTTGAATAATTTTAAAAGCTCTTCCTGGTTTCCTTTTTTTCTCATATCTATAAAATCAATTATTATAATACCACCAATATCTCGTAATTTTAATTGCCTTGCTATCTCTATAGCGCTTTCGCAATTTGTTGCAAATATCATTTCTTCTGTTGTTTTTTTGCCTCTGTAAGAACCGGTATTTACATCGAAAACGGTAAGAGCCTCTGTTTCATCTATTACAATGTGCCCTCCGCTTTTAAGATAAATCTTTCTCCTGAATATTGAACGCAGTTCCTGTTCAATCCAATAATGATTGAAGATGGGAGTATGATTTCTATACAATTTAACTTTCTTTATTAGAGAAGATTTCTTTCTGTTTAAATAACTCCTCATCTTTTTGAAAGCCTCTTCCGAGTCTACAACAAACTCAGAGACCGAATTGTCGAGCAGATCTCTTGTTATTCTTATAGGTAAATCTTCATCTTCCCAGAGAACAGCCGGGGCCTTTACAGTTTTACTTTTCTTTTCAATTGCTTCCCAGGTCTTCTTTACTTCCAGAAGATCGGATTTTATAACTCGTATGTCCTCGCCACAAGCAGCTGTCCTGACAATAATACCCATACCGTCAGGATGCAATTCCCTTGCTATTTTTTTTAATTTTCGTCTATCTTTTTCGTTTTTTATTTTCCTTGATATCCCGAAAGCTTCTTTAAAAGGCATAAGAACAAGATATCTTCCCGGTATTGCTATAAATGTTGTAAGCCTTGCACCTTTTGTTCCATACGGTTCTTTCTTGACTTGAACCAGAAGTTCTAAATTCTCTTCATCTCCTTTTTTATTGGGCAGGGAAAGATATAGATCATTCAAAGGTAAAAATCCGGCTATATTATACCCGATATCAACGAAAACCGCGTTTAATTCTTTGCGGATCGCGACTATCTTACCTTTTATTATTGTACCTGTGGGCGAAGTAGCATCTACTCGTTCTATATAAAACTCTACCAGCTCGCCGCCCTCGCGAACGGCAACCCTCACGTCATCTCTTCTTATATTCAATATTATTTGTTTTTTTGTATTCATTTAAACAGACCCCCCCAATCCCTCGCGGCAACAGATGCAACTTTTCCAATAACCTCCGAAAACGTAGGATGTGGAAAAACTGTTTCTGAAAGTTTCTCTAAGCTTATATCACTGTCCATAGCCAAGCTTAAAAAGGATACGAGTTCCGATGCATTCTCTCCTACTATTATACTTCCCAGTATTTTGCCTTCTTTTGTATGAATAATCTTAATAAACCCGTCCGTTTTTCCTGTTGCTATTGCTCTGGGGTTTGAAGCAAAATTTGCCTTTGAAACCTTATAATCTATCTTCTCTAACCCGGCTTTTTCTTCGGAATACCCGACAGAAGCGTATTCGGGTTCCGTATAAACAACTCTGGGAATTGCAAAGGTATCTTTTTTAGCTTCTCCTCCAAGAATATTTTTTACAGCAATCTCCGCATCTTTGAAAGCCGAATGGGCGAGAAGATAACCTCCTCTACAATCACCAATAGCATATACGTCCTTTATTTTTGTTTCTAAAAAATCATCAACTTTAACCACTTTATTTCCCTCTAAAATCGTTCCGGGAAGACCATCAACATTTGGAATTCTACCAATGGCAATAAGAACTTTCCGGGATTCGATTTTTTCTTCTTTATTATTTTTCTTAAAAAATACACAGAATTTGTCATTTTCTTTTTTAACCTCGATAACTTCCGAGGAAAAATGAAATTTTATACCTTTCCGCATCAGGCTTTTACGCAAAGTACCGGCGGACTGACTATCTTCACCAGGCAAAACCTCATTTTCTTTCTCTATCAATGAAACATTACATCCCAAACAGGAAAAAATATATCCAAACTCCAGACCGATAAAACCTGCACCTATTATAACAATAGATTCCGGCAATTCTGAAGAGGCAAGCGCGTCGGTACTATCCCAGACATCATTTGGCGCCAAAAATGGTGGAAGTATGGATTTAGAACCGGTAGCAAGAATCACTTTATCAAAACGATATTCTTTTCCATCTGACTCTATGGAAGCATCTTTTTTGAGTATTGCTTCTTTATTTATAATTTCTATTTTCTTTTCCTTAAGGAGTCCCTTTAGTCCCATCAAAACCCTTTTTACAGCAAGAGTCTTTTTTTGTTGGATTTCTTCCCAATTAACCTTCCTCTTATCTGATTTAACAATATCGTAAAGATTTGCCGAATAAATAAGAGATTTCGTTGGTATACATCCAACGTTAAGACATACACCACCGACTTCCCCCTTTTCAAATAACTGAACTTTGTTGTTTTTTTCAGATAATCTGATGGCTGCACTATATCCAGCAGGGCCTCCACCAATGATTCCTATTCGCATTATTCAAGAAAATACAGTGTTTAGGCTTAAAAGTCAAGGGCACACCCACTCTCCACCTAGAATAGGACGCAGATAAAAAAAGGATTAACAGGATTCTTTTTTGTTGTTTAATTAAATCCCAACCCCAAAATCCCAAATCCTAAAAAACTATTTGACTATTTTACAGTTTAACCATCTAACTTAGATTCAAATAATCAATTATTCGATGAATCTACGAATACGGTTTGACAAATACACGAATCATATTAAGATTACGCGAAGGGAATAACATTACCAGGAGGAAAGAGATGAAGAGTTATAAAAAAGAATTATGGTTTAATACGCCCAACAGGGTAGATTTTGTAAATATTACACCCCAGGTGGAGGAAGCGCTTGCGGAAAGCAAAATAAAAGAGGGTTTATGTTTAGTTAATGCCATGCACATCACCGCAAGTGTTTTTATAAATGATAATGAATCAGGTTTGCATGAAGACTATAAAAAATGGCTCGAAGAAAAAGTACCATATGACCCACCGCGTTATAAACATAATACTTACGAAGACAACGCGGATGCCCATATTAAAAGACAACTCATGGGAAGGGAAGTTGTTGTGGCAGTTACCGAAGGAAATTTAGATTTCGGACCCTGGGAGCAGATATTCTACGGGGAATTCGACGGAAGAAGAAAGAAAAGAGTTATGATAAAAATAATCGGAGAATAAACCCCACACACACCACAAAATTAATCTCACACGGAGACACAGAGAACACAGAGAAA
>CAZRYJ010000012.1:0-27347 GCA_964604245.1 uncultured bacterium
CCTTCAATCCGGCTTTATTTAAGATATAAACCTGGAGGGGCGCTCCGCCCGCCTGAAAAGGCGTAACCGCGGAAAGAAAAGCTCCGCAGAATATTACCTGGGAGCAACGTCCGAAAGCGATCCATTTTCCCGAAATTGCTTTCGCTATGAGCCTGATCCTGAAAGACTCAAAAACCAGATACAAAGAAAGCAATATGAGCATTATCGGGAGATAAACTATATTTATTTCTTTAAAAGCGAACAAGGTTTTTTTAGTGGCGGTAAAAACTAATAATAATGTGAAGGTTATTACGCAAAGGGCAACGAATATCTTGAGCCCTTTAATTATAGAGGGCTTAGATATTTTACTTTTATTTAAGGAGGATTGATGGGTCATTTTCAAGCACGTTTCCAACTACCACAATATCAGCGCCTGCTTTGAATTTTTTTTCTATTTCTTCTCGGTTTTTAATTCCTCCTCCTACAATGAGGGGAATATCTATTGCTGCTTTAACTTGTTTTATAACTTCTTCTTTAACAGAAAACTTTGCTCCGCTCCCGCATTCAAGGTAAACCAATTCCATACCGAGTAACTGTGCCGCGTAAGCTGTATCAACTATTTTTCCGATGTTATCCTGAGATATAGGTCTGGTTCCGGAAACTAATTCTACCGTGGTTCTTCTTCCGCCATCGATTAAAATATAACCGGTCGGTATAACTTCCAGGTTTATATTTTTCAGAATAGACGCGGCTTTAATTTGTTCTTCTATTAAGTACCGGGGATTTCTTCCGCTTAAAAGAGAAAGAAAAAGTATAGCGTCTGCTGCCGAACTAATTTGTTCGGCAGAGCCCGGAAAAATAATAACGGGCGTTGAAGATAGAGATTTAACTTTTTCTGTAAACCTCTCAAAATTATTATTCCAGGTGGTGCTGCCCCCAACCAGAATAAAATCAATATCGCTTTTTTCTATTAATGTAATTTTTTTATCAAGCCCATCAAAATCTTCGCTATCCGGGTCCAGAAGAGCTACCATAATTTTTTTGTTATTTTTTTTACTTAAAAGAATTTTCTGATAAATACTCATTTAAGTTCTTTTTTAAGAATTTCGGGAAAACTTTTAAGCATCTCCGGAATTTTTTTAACTTCACTTCCTCCGCCTTCTGCCCTTTCTCTGTCTCCACCACCTCCACCATTAACTATTTTGCAAACTGTTCTTATTAATTCACCGGCGTTTAATTTCTCTTTTAATTTTTCACCTACAAATAATACTATGAAAACCGAAGAATCGATTTTACTCACAAGAAGACCCACACCCTCCGGCATATTTTTTCTTAGTTTTCCGGAAAGTTTTCTTAAAGATTCTCTGCTGATGTTAATTTGAGCAGCAACATAATTATATTTACCAATTTTAGAAGAGTTTTCCAACAATTCCTTAAACCGCGCCTCGGCTGTCTGGCCTTCCATTTTTTCTATTTGCTTTTTTTGTTCCTTAAGCAAGGATGTAGTTTTTTCAATTCTTCTTGGAAGGCTTCTTCGCTCGGTATCAAGAAGAAACTCCATCTCCTGAATTAGATTTTCCGTCTCTCTCATCCAGTTATATGTAGAAAATCCGGTAACACCTTCTATTCTTCTTACCCCTGATGCTATACCTGTTTCAGAAGTAATTTTAAAGAGACCGGCTTCAATTGTATTGTTCAAATGGGTCCCACCGCATAATTCTTTTGAGAAATCATCAACAGATATCATACGAACGGTTTCTCCGTATTCTTCTGTAAAAAGAGCAACAGCTCCTTTCTTTATTGCCTCTTTATAAGGAATAACTTCTGTTTTGACTTCCAGCCCCTTAGTAATTGCTTTATTGACTTCTTCTTCTATTAATTTTATTTCTTCTTCTTTTAAAGGTTTTGGGTGAGTGAAATCAAAGCGAAAGTGATCGGGAGCAACCAATGACCCTTCCTGTTTCACCCAGTCCCCAAGAACTTTCTTTAAAACTTTATGAAGTAGGTGAGTAGCAGTATGATTTTTTCTTATCGCATTTCTTCTTTCCACGTCTATTCTTGCACTTGTTTTAGAAACTTTGAATTTACCTTCAAGTTTTCCTATATGGACATTACCGAGTTTTGAAGGAACCGTATTTGCAACCTTTAATTTCCATCCTTTTCCTTCAATTATTCCACTATCTCCTACCTGCCCGCCCTGTTCGGCGTAGAATGGTGTTTCGCTTAAAATAATTTCAAAATCGCCGGCGGTTTTTCTAAAGGCTAAAATTTCGCTTGTAGATTCTTCTTTATCGTAACCAACGAATTTTCCTTGCGCTTCCTTTACTATTTCCCACTGGATTTTATCTTCGGTTTCAAATTCATGCTTTTGACGTGCCCTCTCCTTTTGTTTTTCCATTTCTCTCTTAAATTCTTCTTCATCTACCAAAAGGCCTTCCTCTTCCGCTATTTCCATTGTCAAGGTAAGGGGAAAGCCATAAGTGTCATACAGCTTAAAAGCCTGTGCTCCACCTATAGTTGAAACTTTCTTACTTTTACATTCATGAATGGTCTCATTTAAGATAGAAATCCCGGAGGCCAGCGTACCCATAAAGTTTTCTTCTTCTGATTTAACAATAAGAGTAACTTGTTCAAGTTTTTCCTTCAGGTAAGGATAACGGTTTTTCATTATAGACACAACAGAAGGAACAAGTTTGTTCAATATTGGTTTTTCCAAGCCTATTTTCCTTGCAGAAGTTAAAGCCCTTCGAACCAATCGCCTTAAAACATATCCTCTTCCGGTATTTCCGGGATATGCACCCTCACTTATTGCGAAAACGAGTGCTCTCGTGTGATCCGCAATAATATTAAAAATCCTTTCGTTGTCTTTGTATTTTACTCCCGAGAGATCTTCCGTTGCCTGAATAATAGGAAAAAACAAATCGGTTTCAAATATGGAAGATTTCTTTTGCATTACCATTGCGAGCCGCTCTAATCCCATTCCCGTATCGACACCTTTATTTTTCAGTGGAAGTCTACCATCCTCGGTATGGTTATACTGAGGAAAAACATGGTTCCATAATTCAATATACCTTTCGCATTCTCCGTCAAACTCACATTTCCCGAATTTCTCGCCCATATCATAAAACATTTCCGTATCGGGACCACAGGGACCTTTACCGCCGGCGGGACCCCAGAAATTATCTTCCCTTCTAATTATTCTCTCTTCAGGGACTTTAATTTTATCTTTCCATATATTATAGGCTTCATCATCTTCCGTATATACGGATATAAAAAGTCTTTCTTCGTGAATTCCAAGAACCTCTGATAAAAATTCCCATCCCCAGGCAATAGTTTCCTCTTTAAAATAATCGCCAAAAGAGAAATTGCCAAGCATTTCAAAAAAGGTATCATGCCAGAAAGTTTTTCCCACTTCAGTTAAATCGGAAAGCCTGAGGCACTTTTGAACCGTCGTTGCCGTTTTAAATTCCAGGGGAATCTCTCCTGACCATAAGGGTTTAAATTGAACCATACCGGCAGAAGTAAAAAGCAGTGTTTTATCGGTAGGAATTAACGACGAAGAGTCTACTATTTTATGTCCTCTTTCTTTGAAAAAATTTAGAAAATCCGCTACTAATTTATCTGAATTCCACATATGCTCATAATAATAAAGTCTATTTCATTGTCAAGCACCCCCTCCCAAACAGGGACCATGAGATTACACAGATTGACACAAGATTTTTTTTGATTTTATTCTAACTTCTTACTCCCAACTTCTTTATCAAAACTGAAAACACAGAGAAAAAACAATTTTTGTTTTATCACTTGAACCCTGGAAACCTTACACCTAAACCTTAATTTACCACAAAGACACAAAGAACACAAAGTTTTTCCCTTCCTAACCTCCTAACATTCTAACTTTCTAACTAACATTTCACATGTAGAACTTGTAGAAAAAGTAAGTTTTATCTTTTTGACGCAACACGCCCGCTTGATGTAAGAAATTATCATTTGTGTTCATGATATCTTATTAGATTAAACTCTTTATCAAGATGTTTCTCTCCCTCTTTAGTAAGAGAAAAGTTACCTCGATTCTCAAATATTAATTCCTTTTCCAAAAGAGGCTCGATTAAACTATTGAATTTTCCTTTAAAATCAAAGTCCTTCCCAAGACTGAATTTGAATTCACTAATTACCGGCATGTATTCAGGGGCAAAAGTTTCCCTTAAATTATTAATGATTTCTTCTCTGGTTTTTAGTCCGTTTTTTCTAATCGCATACAAAATCCATAGTTTGAAAGATTCAAGCTTTGATAAATGCCATTGTTCCTCAAAGGGATACTTGTATTTATCGAGATTTACTCCCTCTCCTTTTATATTTACAAAAGCTTCTTTTGTCAATTGAAACGCGTCTTTTAAAATCCTATAGGATATATAGACACCAATAAAAGCATCGACGAAGTATAGTCCTGAAATTGAAAGTATGGCCCCTAATATAACAGCGCCCGCAACAACAATGTGATTTTTAGAATCGACCGACTGTGAAATAAGGGCAAAACTTCCATGACTCTTTCCTACATATCTCTGGTAAACAGTTAAGAGCACGGCAAATATCATAGCTATTATCTCTACTAAAATTACAAGTAAAGGATGTATAATTGGCGTAATAGTTCCGCTAAAAATATGAACTAATTTGGATACAGATTCAGCGCCTATGCTTATTCCGGTTACAAACATCATGATAATAACGACTGCTATTCCAAGCAGTTCTCTTTTATACTTCATTCCCAGCCATACAGTAGCCGCGGAAACAGTATCGATAAAGGCATCCGCTCCATCCGCGAGCAATCCAACACTACCACTTAAAAAACCCGCTGTGAGTTTTATTATAGTAAGGAAAATATTTATTACAAAGGTATTTCTTGTCGCTGCTTCAGGACACAGAAATTGATATTCAAATATATACGCTCCCTTTTCTAAACCTTCTTTGAAATCCTCCGCTTTATACTTCCCCTTCTCGGTTAACACATATTCGTTGTTTTCATTTCTTCTTATGTAGCCTTTCTTTTCGAGTTGTTCGCATTGAGTTTTCATAGAATCGATTTCTTTGTAATTCTTGTGTATTTGATCAAAAGTTTCTTTCCTTGATAGATCTGATCTACGAAAGGGTTTAGGGATCTTTTCAAAAAGTTTTCCAAAAAAATGGGAGGCGCTTAATGAAAAATAAGAAATAAAAAGAGATATTTTGTCTTCCAGCTCCTCGAGACTAAGTTTTTCCTCTTTCAAAAGAATTAATAAAATAAATTCTTTGAAATCTCCGTGTTTTTTTCTTTTTTTCATCGTTCCTATAAATATTTTTCCATATCAAAATATTCTAATTTTTTATTGTTTTTCACCATCAAATAGGTGAACTGAACGATGTTGTAACCCAAAGAAAGATAAAAATCTTTTGAAGGAAGTGAAGCGCATAATTTGACTTTCTGAATCCCATTATTCAGGGCATTTTTCTCTATCTTACTCATTATTTTCTTCCCAAAACCTCTTCCCTGATATTCGGGTAAAACAAAAACTCGTTTTATTTCATCTTCAACTATCGATCCGCTTGCTAAAATTTCATTTTTTAATTCAAGCATGAAAGTATAACCCTTTGGGATATCTTTCTTCATGTTTTCTTTTGAGTGAAGATTCAAAAAATATTCTATCGCTTCCTGTGGATAAACTTTACTGTAACTCTCTTTTATCGTACTGTGCACAATAAATTCCAGCCGATCTAAATCCCCATTAGCATAATTTCTAATTAATATTTTATTTCTTCCCCTCATATGCTCACTTGCCTCTGCGTTATAATAATTACCTAAAAACCCATAAGATGTCAAGCTTAAAACATCCGGGAAATTGGATTAGAAGCAGTGCAAGTTAGTAGTTCAAGGATTAAGAATTAAGTGATAAGTGTTTTTTCTTAATCCTTACTTGTCTTCGGTGCTTTGTTGTTAATGCTTAATCTTAGCTCAACTTCTTGTATTCCTTCTAATCCTAAGATAATTTGACACCCATTTTCTATTCTCTGCTCGCTACTTCCTTCTCACTGCTATTCAATTATTATCTCTTGCCGTCTGAGCAATTTTTCGTATATTGCAGCATTATTATATAATTGCAAAAAACAATCATTCATTTATGGAGGAAATAGCGCGATGGAAAAGAAAGATTACTTAAAAAGCGAAATTAAACATATAGATATAAAAAGCTTTAATTCTATACCGATTATTGAGCAGTTCGAGAAAACAGCATTCCAGGCAAGAAATCTGGCAAGAGCCTCAAAAATTTACGATAAGATGCTATCGGATAAAAACTGTTCCATAATATTATGTCTTGCCGGTTCTCTTTTTAGCGCGGGACTACGGAAAATCGTATATGATATGGTAGATAATAATATGGTAGACATCATCGTTTCTACGGGAGCAATCATAGTTGACCAGGACTTCTTTGAAGCGCTCGGTTTTAAACATTTTCAGGGGACACCGCAGAGTGACGATAACGAATTAATGGAATTAATGATCGATAGAATATATGACACATACATTGACGAGGAACACCTGAGAATTTGCGATATGACAATATCGGAAATCGCCGATGGACTTGAATCTGTTCCATACTCCTCCCGTGAGTTTATTAAGTTTATGGGGAAATATCTTCAGGAAAAAGATAAGGGAAAAGAATCGGTAGTCCGGATAGCTTATAAAAAAAATTTACCGATATTCGTTCCGGCTTTTTCCGATTCTAGTGCCGGTTTTGGATTAGTTTATCACCAGTGGAAACTTAAAGATAAACCAAAAGTATCAATAGATTCCGCTAAGGACTTCCTTGAGCTTACTAAGGTAAAGGTTAATACTAAAGAAACAGGGCTGGTGATGATTGGGGGAGGAGTTCCCAAGAACTTTGCTCAGGATGTAACAGTGGCTGCCGATATTCTTGGAAAAGAAGTAAATATGCACAAATACGCAATACAGATAACCGTAGCCGATGAAAGAGACGGAGGTTTATCCGGGTCAACCTTAAAAGAAGCTCATTCATGGGGAAAAGTTGAGGAGGGCTCTGAACAAATGGTTTTTTCTGAAGCGACAATTGCTTTTCCTCTTTTAGCAAGCTATGCTTACCACAAGGGCAGCTGGAAAGGTAGGAAAGAAAAAAAATTTAATAATATTTTGGATAAAAAGGAGTGTTGATAAATGATACCTAAAAAGGTGTTTTTTACCAAAGGCGTCGGTGTTCATAAAGATAATCTCGCTTCCTTTGAGCTTGCCTTAAGAAATGCCGGTATAGAAAAATGTAATCTGGTTAACGTTTCCAGTATTTTGCCTCCTTACTGTAAAGAAATTTCGAAAGATAAAGGTGTCGGAGAGTTGAAAGCCGGAGGAATCACTTTCGTTGTTATGGCAAGAAATGCTACCAATGAACCTAACCGTCTGGTATCTTCCGCTATTGGAGTTGCAGTCCCCAAAGAAAAAAATAATTACGGATATTTATCAGAACATCATGCCTTTGGGGAAACCGCTAAAAAGAGCGGTGAATATGCTGAAGATCTCGCAGCCACCATGCTTGCTTCAACTCTGGGTATACCCTTTGATTCCGACCAGGCATGGGATGAAAGGAAACAAGTGTACAAGGCAAGCGAGCATATTTTTAAGACAAGACACGTTTGTCAGTCCGCACAAGGGAATAAAGACGGTTACTGGACAACCGTCCTTGCTGCAGCAGTTTTTATAACTTAAATTAAATGTCTAAATCTCTCCCCTATAATTTCGGCGGGCTTGAAGATAAGTTCTTAAATTACGAGAATTCAAAAATAGCCGTTTTGCCCGTGCCTTTTGACAAAACAAGTTCATGGATAAAAGGCTCGGATAGAGGTCCAAAAGCAATAATCGAAGCATCCATGAATATGGAACTCTACGACCTGGAAACAAATACGGAAGTATACAAAAACGGAATATTCACCTCAGAAGAAATTCTTTCAAACAGTTCCGAAGAAATGATAGAATGCGTTTACGATCGAGTAACAGAATTAATAAAGGATGGTAAATTCGTCGTAACTCTGGGTGGTGAACACACGGTTTCTCTTCCTACAATAAAAACACACCATAACATTTATAATAATATCTCTATTCTTCATCTTGATGCGCATTCCGATATGAGAGATACCTATCTTGGAAACAAATTCAGCCACGCGTGTGTAATGGCAAGGGTAAAAGAAATAAATGATAATATTATTTCAATAGGAATAAGAAGTCTGGATTCATTGGAATTGAATAACATCAATAAAAATAATACATTCTTTGCCAAAGATATTTTCGATTCTGAAAACTGGATAGGAGAGGTAATAAGCAAACTCAACCAAAACGTTTATATATCAATAGACCTGGACGTTTTTGACCCTTCGATTATGCCTTCTACAGGAACTCCCGAACCGGGTGGTTTAGACTGGTATACGGTAATAAATTTTCTTAATGAAGTTTGCAAAAATAGAAATTTAATAGGTTTTGACGTTGTGGAACTTTGCCCCACTGAAAATATAGCACCGGATTTTCTTGCGGCAAAATTAATATATAAATTACTTAGCTATAAATTCTCGTTATCATAGGATTATAATCAATCCCAATCAATGTTACCGTATCTGTCTTGCGGAAATCTATCATCTATCTTCTCATAAAGTTTGGTTTCGCCTCTTGTTACTTTCGTAGCCATTACCCATTCCCCCCCTATGCGTTTTAGCCGTATCCACTGCGTGCAAAAACCATTTCGTGCAAAAATGAAAACATTATATCTCTTCTCATTTTCATAGCCAAGATTGATGCTTCCTACCCTCTGAGTTATACCCGGAGCAATATTACCGATATCGATATTAATCGAAACTTTTGCAGGCTGCTCCTGCGTTATTTTTTCAAATTCATCAACGTCGAAGATCTTAAAGCTAACGTCATATAAAGGATATTCTCCCATGGGAATGGCAACCAGTGATGCGGTATTATTCCTTGAATTAATAGAAACCAAGGATAAATGGCAAAAACCATCTCCACCTGTTATATAATCATTTGTTTTTTCGAACTCTTCATTTCTTTCCTTTAACTCGATTTCAAGCTTTCTTGCTTTCCCTTCCGACCAGAATGCGCCTATAGCAATAATAAGCGCGCCTATAAGAATTAACGTCTTTGACCTCTTTGCCTTCCAAAATATCCCGATAGCACTGATAATTACCCCAAGAAATATAATCGCGTTCGGGTTAAGTAAATACGCTTTGATATTTATCATACTATTCTCCTTTATTTCCGATTAATAGATATGGTAACCTTATCTTTTTTCTTTTTTAAAAATATATTATATCCATATACCTTTGTCAAGGAATATGTTAGAGATTTTAAAAGGTTATTGGGTATATTTAATTATAATTGAAAAAGAATAAACTGTAAATATAACTTTTTTCTACTTGACACTATCCCAAAATAACCTATAAATACTATAAGAAATAAATGTACTTAATAATTAACAAATTCTCGAAAGATATTAAAATATCTTACAAGAATACCTAATAAAGGAGGTTAAGGTGTTTACTCTACAAAATTTTAAATTTGCTACTGTTCTTTTCGTTTTTATATTTTTTACTATTTCTGTTATAGCTGAATCTCCGCAGATGAGAGTTCAGGATGATACAGTGAAAGCGCCGAATGTGGAAAACATACCAACAATCGACGGGCAAAGTGATGATGTCTGTTGGGGAGATGTAGAGTGGCAGGAAATAGACCAGGTCTGGATTCCTTGGGGCGGTTTTGTGGAAGCGAATGATTATACCGGACAATATAAAATAGTCTGGTCATCTACGGAAAATATTTTATATTTTCTGGTTCAGGTAAATGACGACGTTTTCGTCGACGGCTATGTATTTGGCCCCGGGGATTATTATCAGTATGATATTGTAGAGGTTTTTATAGATGAAGATAAGTCCGGAGGTATTCATAATTATGAAGTAGGCGGAGTAAATGCAGAAAATGCGTTTGCCTATCATATTGTGGTCGATGCTCCAGAAGACGGCGAAGTTAACAATGATTTTGTAGTATGCGATATGGCCGGGAACACGTATACCGTGAACTACGCTGGTCATTTTCCGGAGCTCGCAATGAGAAAAGACGGTAATCAATACACATGGGAGTTTTCACTGGCAGTCTACGATAGTAGCTATGATAATGGTGATCCGGAAGCATCCAGGGTAGATTTGTCCGAAGGTAAAATTATAGGACTCTCCCTGGCATACTGCGATAATGATAGTATCAATGAAGAGCCTAAAACACGCGATAACTTTTTCGGGTCTGTATGGGTTCCTGAAGATGAATACAATGATCACTGGATAAACGCTGACGGGTTTGGTACTATCGAGTTGACCGGTGAATCAACGGGTATCGAGGATGATTCTGAAATTTCGGCAATATCTTTTCTGAATTATCCAAACCTATTTGGATATAAAACAATCATTGAATTTGAACTTCCGAAATCTTCAAAGGTTAGGATCGATGTATTAAATGTTCTGGGTCAGCCGGTAGATACCGTAATTGAAGCAAGATTTCAAGCCGGCAGGCACACAGTGCAGTGGATTCCTGAAGGTATTCCTTCCGGTATCTATTTCTGTCGAATGCAAACGAGTTCGTTTATGGGGACCAAAAAGTTACTGATAATCAAATAAATTATATGCCCTTTGAGAAACTTAACCCCCCCGATCCTAAATTTATGCAGTTCGAGTAATACAGGAATCTGGTTTTTAGTTAGTGTGTTAGTACCTGGGTGTGTTGGGACTCTGTGTATTCTTTACCTCCGTGTGAGAATTGTTTTTTCGTGTTTTTAGTGTGTTTCGTGGTCGAAAAAGTTTTTGTGGGTTGGGCTTTGTGTCTTAGTGCCTTCGTGGCGAATTAAAGACTCCTTGACTTTTTCTTCAAAATTACGATTATAAATTCATGATGAACGTTGCAATATTAAGTAATTCCTACGGTGAAGACAGAAGTGGTGCTTTGATTGCAAAAGAGCTAAAAAGTTCTAATAAAAAGATAAAAATCAGGGCTTTTCCACTAATTTCTTTAGGAGAGGAATACGAGAAAAGAAATATCAAAGTAATAGGCGGACATCCACCTCCTTCATCGGGGGGATTTTTGTTGAAAAGTGCAAGAAATTTTTTTGCGGATATAACCAAATTCTTCTATGTTCCTTTCTCTTATATAGATCGCCTTCGCATATTCAGAGAAAGGACTCATACTTTAATAGTTATAGGAGATTTTCCCTTATTGATTCTCGGATATATTTCTTTACGTAAAAAAGCCTATTTTCTCGAACAATGTAAATCCAATTATATATATCCACATTTACCTTTTGAAAGATTTTTTATGCGAGAATTGACAAAAAAGGTCTTCACCCATGATAAAATTACCGCAGATGATTTAAAAAAGAAAGGTATTGATGCCGATTTTGTCGGTAATCCGATGATGGACGATTTATCAGAAGAAAATAATTATTTTCCTGTCAAAGGGAAAATTCTTATAGGGCTACTCCCAGGCTCAAGAAAAGAAGCCTATAATAATATGGAAAAAATCTCGGAGGTGGTAGAAGAACTTCTTACTATGAATAAAAATTTGCATTTCGCCGTTGCTCTTTCCGAAACTGTTGACAAAAACAAAATGATAAATGTTTTATCGGACCTATCAGGTGAAATTGACTTATGCTATGGTAGTTTTGTTGATATCGTAAAAAAGTCACACCTTGTTATAAGTCTGGGAGGAACTGCAAGCGAACAGTCTCTTTATCTCGAATCCCCGGTCATATCCTTCCCCGGAAGTGGAGCACAGAACACCAGGAGCAGACTTAACGGTCAAAAAAAATTGCTGGGAGATGCATTTATACTACTTCCGTACGAACCAAAAAAGATAGCTGAAAAAATTTTAGATATAATTGAGGATAAAGACCTTTTGAAAGATCTCAAATCAAAAGGGAGACAAAGAGCAGGGGAGTCCGGCGGAGCCAAAAAAATTGCAAAACATATATATTCCCGGGAGAAAGAAAAGAAAGAATGAAGAATTTTAATAGAGAATTCAGCAGCCAGAAGAAACGATGAGTTTTGTGTTTAACCTTAATAAATCAAAATATATGGGTAGGTTGGACAATCTGGTGAAAATCCGTGTAATCTTGTGGTTAATTTAGACGAAATGAGAAAAAAGATTGAAGCTGCAGTAATTCTTCCAACCTATAATAGACTTGCAGTACTGAAAAGTTGCCTATCAAAACTTTCAAACCAAACAACGGCGAAATTCGAAATTATCCTCATTGATGATTGTTCTACTGACGGAACAAAGGAATACATTAAAAAATCCAATTTTACAAATTTAAGATATATTCGACTCGAAAAACGTAGTGGTCCATATTATGCCAGAAATCTGGGTGTAAGGGAAGCAAAAGGAGAAATAATTATATTCATCGATTCCGATGTAGTTATCTTTCCGGACTTTGTCGAAGATCATATAGAAATACATAAAAAAAGAGAAGATATTGTTGTTCAGGGTATGGTAAAGCATGTAAAAAGCATCAAAGAAGTTAAGATGAAAAGGTTTTATCTGCCAAATGCCCTTTGCCTTAGAACTTTTATAACGCAAAATGCGTCTGTAAGGAGAAAATACCTTGTAGCTGTTGGTGGATTTGACCATTTTGGACCTGAAATGGGATATAAAGACGTAGACGTGGGATTAAAATTAATGGATTTGAGATTAAAATGGGTATACGGAATAAGAAAATGTAAAGCTTTTCACATTGACGGGGAAACGACGGAAAAAAGCCTTACGGATACCTTTGAAAAATGGACAAAACAGGGAACCTCCGCATACTATTTTGTAAAAAAATGGGGAAAAAGGGGAGAGAAATATGCACGAACGAAAAAAGCTATTTTCTTCTCCCGATTATTGAATACTAAAAAATGGATAGAAAAGGTATATATTTCTAAAATGATTATTGAAAGCAAAAAAAACATAGGATTGATAGCGGCTATACTTAAAGGAATAGCCCGTTATCATTATAGAAACAAAGGGATAGAAAAAGCAATAGAAAATGAAAGCATCAATAATAGTCGTAACATATAACCGCGGACCAATTCTAACCCACTGCATAGACAAATTACTGGATCAGACAGTAGATGATTATGAAGTTATAGTAGTTGATGATGGTTCAACCGACAGAACCAGAGAATTAATGAGTAAGACTGATAACCCACAATTTTTATATCTAAGAAACAAAAAAAATATGGGACAACCATTTTCCAGGAATAGAGGGATAAAAAGTGCGAAGGGAGAAATCATAGTGTTTGTTGATTCTGATGTACTTGTAGACAGAAAATTTATAAAAGATCATCTTAAGATTCATGAAAAGGATGATAAATTGATTGTTCAGGGAATGGTAAGGCATATAAAAACCCCGCGTGATTATGGTAAGCCAAATCTTCGAATCGATGGGCTTTGTCTTGTAGGTCTTGTCACACAAAGTGTTTCTGTCGGAAAGAAATGGTTAGAAGAAGTGGGCGGATTAGATGAGTCTTTCGGAGTTACTATGGGATATGAAGATATAGAATTAGGAAGACGACTGAAAAAAATCGGACTTAAGACTGTTTATGCTTGGAAGAGTTGTCTCGCATGGCATGTAGATGGGTATGAAACCAATGAACGTTTGAAGGCTGTTTTTAGTAAAGCTTACATGTTTGGTAAAAATGCAGTGAGATTTTCTCAAAAATACGGGAAAAATGTTGCAGCCCGACATCTTAAAAAAAGTTATGTTGATTTCATTACAAAGGTTTTCGGAACAGGACACTGGGTAGAAAAAAAAGGAATAAATTACCTTATGACCCATAAAGATAGTTTGTCTTATCCTTTTTTAAAGTGGATAATTAAATATCATTACAGAAGCAAAGGCATAAGAGAAGCGCTTGAAGAAACATCAAAATAAATTGAAAATAATTGAAGAAAAATTCTTAAAAAAGCCTGATTTTACAATGGGGGTTGACAACGATTTACTGGAAATTAAATTGTGGCGTCCCACAAATACATACACAAAATGAGAAGGAGGTAGAATGAGTATAGATTTACAGAAATTAAATAAAGAAGCACAGGAGAAAAGCGCTATAATAGAAAACCTTTTCGCGGAAATAGGCAAATCTATCATAGGACAAAGAGAAATTTTGGAAAAAATCATAATAGGGCTTCTTACAAGAGGACATATCCTTATCGAAGGAGTACCGGGTCTTGCCAAAACTTACATAATAAAAACACTTGCATCAACGATAAATGCTACTTTCAGGAGAATACAATTTACCCCAGACCTTCTTCCGGCAGATATCACGGGAACACAAATATATAATCAAAAAACAGGTGACTTTACCCCGAAGAAAGGTCCTCTCTTTGCCAATTTTATACTATCCGACGAAATAAACAGAGCTCCCCCAAAGGTCCAGAGCGCATTACTTGAAGCGATGCAGGAAAGACAGGTAACGATTGGGGATGAAACTTATCTTCTCCCCGAACCTTTTATGGTTCTTGCCACTCAGAACCCAATTGAACAGGAAGGTACATATCCTCTACCCGAAGCTCAAGTTGACCGGTTCAAACAAAAACTTATAATCACATATCCAAATAAGGAAGAAGAAAAAAGAATAATGAAACAACAAACAGCTGAAGAACTTCCCGAGACCAAACCTGTAGTAGATATCAAAGAACTTGACTCCCTTAGAGACTTTATTTATAAAATTCACGCCGATGAAAAGATACGGGATTACATCATCGATATAGTATTTGCTACCAGGAACCCTTCCGACTATGGATTGGAAAAGCTTGACGTTTATATCAGATATGGAGCTTCCCCGAGAGCTTCTATTTATCTTTTTGAAGCCGCAAGAGCACACGCATTCTTGCAGAGACGAGGTTTTGTTATCCCCGAAGACGTAAAAGCCATGGTGTATAATATTCTAAGACACAGAATAATATTGTCTTACGAAGCTGAAGCGGAAGGCGTAAAAGAAGAAGATATAATAAGAGATATTTTAGAAGCAGTTGAAATCCCATAGCGCGGGAAGCCACAACAAATAGTAAAAAAAGATCACCACAGAGAACACAGAGGAATTAATTGTGGTAAAAAAAGAAAAAAACACTGAGAACACAGAGAAAAAAAAGGGAAATAGCCACTGATGAACACAGATAAACAAAGTCTAAAAAACTCTGTGCTCTCTGTGGTAAAAAAAATCTGGTGTGGGGATTTGAGTGCTCTGTGTTTTAGTTTTTTAAATAGGTAACTATGGAAGAACGCATTAGAGAGATACTGAGAGAAGTAAGACAAATCGAGATAGAGTCCAAAAAGGTAGTAAATACTCTTTTCGGCGGAGAATACAAAAGCTCATTTAAGGGTAAAGGGATGGAATTCCATGAAGTCCGCGATTACTTTCCGGGTGATGATGTAAGAACCATTGATTGGAATGTAACGGCAAGAATGAATCATCCCTTTGTTAAAAGGTTTGTTGAGGAAAGAGAGCTTACCATTTTTATAATAGCTGACTGCAGCGGTTCAGGGGATTTCGGCACCAGGAAAGAAAAGAAAAAAGACCTTATAGCTCGAATAGCTGCTCTTTTTGCTTTTTCAGCCGAAAAAAATAACGATAAAGCAGGGCTTTTGATGTTTTCGGATAAAGTAGAACATTACCTGCCTCCTGCAAAAGGAAGAAAACATACTCTTCATATAATCAGGGATATATTACTTTTCAAAGGGGAAAGCAAAAAAACCGACCCTATACCGGCAATGGAATTCTCTCAAAGAACGCTTCGCCACGGGGCTATTGTTCTTTTCATATCCGATTTTATTGGTGAAAACTTCCAGGTTAATCACATCAGAATGCCTCTCTCTCTTATGGCAAAGAAATTTGATTTCATCCCAATTATAGTTCGTGACCCTCTTGAAGTGGAGCTGGCAATAGCAGGAAAAATAACTTTTCAGGATGCTGAAAGTGGAAAGATTAAAATGTTTGACGGGAAGGAATTATCAAACAAACTCAAACAAATCCGCAGCATCAGAGACGAAGAACTTTACCGTTTATTTAACATAAATGGTCTGGATAGAATAGAAATTGCAACCGGAGAAGATTACGTTGGTTCTATCCATCGTCTTTTTCAGAGGAGATTGCCTTGATTCTCTTGTATCTTTTCTCAATAATTAGTCTGCAGATAACACCTGACTCTGCAACAGTAGGAGATACCCTGACTGCAAATATTAAAGGAGCGTTGCCCGATTCTGTTTTTATTATAAAATCGGATTCTTTCCCGGATAGAATAATCTTTGACTCACTTAAAAGATTTAACGATACGCTGGCCATCGTACAATTTACTTCCTTCTCAACGGGACCGCAGGAATTCAAATTAAAGGTAAACAATGATACTTTAAAAGCATCATACCTTATTAATTCTGTACTCGAACCTGAAAACAAAGGAATATCACCAATATGGGGCCCTTATGGTTTTTTCAACTGGCATTATCTTCTGTTCTTACTGATTATTCCTATTGCTTTTCTATCTTATTTTCTTTTCAGAGAATTAAATAAGAAAGATATGGGATTAATCGAAGAAGATCAGATGGCCCCCGGGGAAGAAGCTTTGAAAAATTTACAAATACTTGAAGAAAAAGTCTCACAGTGGAATTGGAATAAACTCTATACTTCTTTATCTTACATTTCCAGAAGATATATAGAAAGAAAAGTGAAAATCCCTGCCGTAGAAGCCACAACATCCGAACTGATCCTTTTGCTCAAAAAAGAAAGCTTAAGTATATTTTTTCCTCTTTCGCGACAATTCCCTCAGTGGGATTTAATGAAATTTGCTGATAAGGAATCAACAAAGGAAGAATTTAATAAAGATATTGCTTTGGTCCGAACTGTAATAGAACAAATGGAAAAGGAAGAAAAAGCAGATGATTCACTTCAATAATCCTTTTTATCTCATAGGTTTAATTTTGCTGCCACTTTTCTATTTTTTAAGCAAGAGAAGAAAAAACCCTTCTATCCTTTATTCCGATACTTCTTCCCTGGGAATTAAACCTGCAAGTGAAATTTACAGCGAATTAAGGACATACTTAACATTACCGATACTGGCATTTATAATCATTGGACTTGCCCGTCCTCAAAGGGGATACGAAACAGAAATAATTCACAAGAAGGGAATTGATATTATACTGGTCATGGACATTTCCGGCTCGATGAGAGCGGCAGATTTTAGCCCCAACCGCCTGGAAGCCGCAAAGAAACTCGGGAGTGAATTTGTTAATATGAGAAGCGGCGACAGAATAGGTCTGGTCGTATATGCAAAAGAAGGTTTAATCCAAGCTCCGCTAACGCTTGACCATGAATTAGTCAAGGAACAGATTGGGTCCCTTGACTTCGGCCTTCTGCCGGACGGGACTGCAATAGGAATGGGAATAACCTACGGAACTTTTCTTCTGTCAAATTCGACCAGTAAAAATAAAATCATGGTTCTTCTTACAGACGGCAGAAATAATTCCGGTAACATAGATCCGGAAACTGCGGCAAAAAACGCTCTCGGTGCAGGAATAAAGATTTATGCTATCGGAATAGGTAAAAGAGGAGAAGTCCCTTTTCCCGTAAAGAATGCTTTTGGAATAACTCGCTATGTTAACATGAATTTTGAAATAAACGATGAAGCTCTAAAGAAAATCACTGACCAAACGGGAGGAGAATATTTCCGAGCCACTTCAAGCGAAGCGTTAAAAGACATCTACGAAACTATCGACCAGATGGAAAAAACCACTTTTAAAGTAGAAAAAATAGCAAAATACAACGAGAAAATACACCTCGCATTGATTCCGGCATTAATTTTGTTCATGATACTTTTCATAGAGCCGGTTATCGGAAGGAGAATACCATGAACTGGGCAAGGCCAATTTATTTGCAATTTCTCTGGTTTCTGCCAATTGCGATAACACTAATGCTTTACCGGAGACAGAGAAACAGGAAAATAATCAAAAGTATAGCCGATATTTCCTTACAGGAAAGTATATGGAAAGAAAACAGAAAACATTCTCTCTGGAAGGAGATTTTGCTTATCAGTTCACTAACTTTCTTAATCCTCGCGTCAGCAAGACCAAGATGGGGAAAAATACTTACCATTACGGAAGCTGAAGGGTATAATGTAGTTTTTGCTCTTGACGCCTCTTCCAGCATGCTTGCCCAGGATGTGAAAGGAGGACGTATAGACAAAGCCAAAGAATCGATAAAAGCTGCACTAAACCAATTGCCGGGAAGCCGCTTCGGTCTCGTCGCCTTCTCCGGAGAAGCTTATAAATTATGCCCTCTAACCACAGATGTAAATTCTTTCAAGCTCTTTATCGATCTGGTCGAACCTTCTCTTATTCCAACAGAAGGAACTGATATCGGAGCTGCCATAAGAAAATCCATGGAATTGTTTTCGGAAAAATTGAGCGGTTCGAGAATTATAATAATTGTTACCGACGGAGAAAATACAAGAGGGGATCCGAGAGTAGACGCCTTAAATGCAAGAAAAGAGGGAATAAAAATATTTACAATATCCGCAGGCACAAAAGAGGGTGCCCCGATACCGAAATTCGACTCAACGGGAAAATTCTCGGAATATCTAAAAGACGAAAACGGAAAACCACATATATCTATTGTAAATCATGATATGCTAAAATTAATAGCAAAAGCTGGAAACGGAGCTTTCTTAGAAGGGGAAGGTGTTGAACTTGGGATTTTAATTAGACTCTTCAAGGGTCTGAAAACCGGAAAATTTTCTGCGGAAAAGGTTGAACATTATCAGGAAAAATATATTTTCTTTTTAATCCCTTCTCTTTTGTTTCTTATAATCGCCAGCCTAATCAAAACGGGGAAAGAATGATACTGCTTATTTTAATTGCTCTGGATATATCTCCTTTGGTAAATAAAGCCAATAAACTTTATAAAAAGGAAAAATATGAAGAAGCTTATGAAATATATAAAAACGCCTCAATACTCAATCCAGATAACGAAAAAATAAAATTCAATCTGGCTGATTGTGCATATGAATTGAAAAGATACAGAGAAGCCGGTGATGAATTTGCACGGTTAACTGTTTCTAAAGACAAAGATTTAAAAGAAAAAAGCTTCTATAACCTGGGAAATGTTTTTATGGAAGCAAAACAGTACGACGAGGCTATCTCGGCATATAAACAGGCTTTACTGTTGAACCCAAAAGATGGGAGAGCTAAAAGAAATCTCGAAATAGCAAAAATGATAAAAGAACAGCAGAAAAAAAACAAAGACAAAAATGAAAACAAAGACAAGAAACAGGACCAACAACAACAGCAGCAGCAACAGCAACAACCACAGCCTACACCTCAGGACAAAATCAACGAAGCTCTTAAAAACGAACAAAAAGAAACAATGAAAAAAGCCCTAAAGCAGAAAGGAGGAGGAGAAGAAAACGCGGGAAAATGGTAATATTAATACTTCTCTCTCTGACATTCATAGCCTCGGTGGATAGAACCACTATCCCTATTGGTGAATCATTCAGCGTAAGTGTAAAAATTGAAGGAGAAAATCTCTCGGATGCAGGAAATCCAACTGCTCCCAACATTCCCGGGATTGACATTCTCGGTTCTTCAAGATCTCATTCTACCCAGATCAATTTCATCAACGGAAAATTGACAAAAATTACAAGTATAACTCATGATTTCCAGATGATTGCGAGAAAAGAAGGAACGTTCACAATTCCTCCTTTTAGCTTAAACTATAATGGAAAAAAGTATTCTACGGACCCGATAAAAATCAGTGTTCAGAAAGGCGCTTCCCGAACAACTGCAACTTCTTCAAACAGTTACGGCGACGCGGAAACGGCAACGAGAGAGTTCAGAAATGTTTTTCTTGAAAGTGAAATTTTAAAAAGTTCGGTATATCCGGGCGAACCGGTAATTGTAAGCCATTATCTTTACGCTAAAACATCTCTTTCCGATGTTCAGTTGACCGGTCCTCCGAGCTACGAAAACGTATGGGTTGAAAATATACAATCTCCAACAAAATTAGAAGTCACTCCAACAATAAAAAACGGAATTAGCTATCAAAGAGCGCTGATAAAACAGGATATTTTGTTTCCTCTCGGAGAAAAGAACGTTCAAATCAATCCGTTTTCCATACAGGTGGTAGTAAGAAGAGACATGTTTTCATTTTTTGGCGAAAGAAAAACAATTTCTTCCGAGCCCAAAACAATAAGAGTAAAACCATTTCCGCACAACCATCCGGCAGAATTTATAGATGCGGTTGGCAATTTTAGCTTAGAAGCACAAATAGATACTTCAGACGTTAAAACCGACTCTCCTTTTTCTCTCAAGATAATTATAAAAGGAGAAGGGAATTTGAATCTATTATCTGCGCCAAAGTTCCCGGAAACAAGAAAACTTACCGCTTATGACCCGGAATCCAAATTGGAAACCCGGAATATCGGGAATTCTATAAAGGGAGAACGGACCTTTACCTATTTAATAACACCGAAAGTTTCAGGGATAATCCAAATTCCCGAGATAAAATGGGCTTTCTTCGATATTAAAAATAAAACATTCATCAAAAAGAAAATAGGACCCTGGAAGCTCCAGGTAAAACCGGGAAGTGATAGAGAAGGAGGAAGTGAAGAAAAAAAATACAATACAGGTAAAGATATTTCTTATATTTCACCTTTAAATGAAAAAACTGTTTCTCTCATACCGAAATTCTTCCCTTTATACTTTTTACCATCCTTCATCTTTTTGATTTTATCCGTTTATTATGTAATGGATACGCGAAAAACTCTTGAGGACAGAAGATACGCAAATATGAAAGCAATACCAAGGGAATTAAAAAATGGTTTCAAGAAATTGGAAAAGGAAATAGAAAACAACAATCCTGCTCAATTTTGTGAAGATTTAACCCGGCTTCTTCTAAAATTCCTTAAATTAAAATTTCATCTGAACCCATTCGGAATGACAAAGAAAGACATTGTTTCAGAACTAAGGAGAAAGAAAGTCCCGGAAAAAATTCTTCCTTTGCTCCAGGAATTACTTGAGAGAAGCGAGACTGTTCGTTTTACATCGTTAAGTTTAGAAAAGAAAGAAATGACAAAAGATTTAAAAACAGCAAAAGAGGTGATCAATGCTTTATATTAGTCTTTTAATGTTGTTTTCTCAAACCTCGCTATCCGTGGAAGAATGCTATAAAAAAGGAGAATATTCAAAAGCCCTTGAAGGATACAAAGAATATCTTGACAGAGGCATTGTGAATCCTGAATTATATTTGAACATCGGAAACTGCTACTACAGAATGGGAAACTTTGGCGAAAGTCTTTTATATTATAGAAAAGCGTGGTTTCTCTCTCCGGGCAATAAAAATATTATCAATAACATTTCACTGTTTTCAAAAGAACAGTCAAATCCAAATCCTTTTATTTCTTTCTTTTCAAAAATGGTTGACCGTATTTCCCTAAGAATTTTTTCCTATTTTTTAATTATATCCTTTTCCCTTTTGATTATAACAGTTTCTATACGACTTATTCAAACGGTAAAATTAATCAATTTTCCCACAAATCCTCTGCTCTTCTTATCTGGTTTGGTTTTTGTTTTCTCTCTCATTGGTTTTTCAATATGGTACGCAAGAGCTAAATCTAAATGGATTGTAACAACCGAAACAACCATAGCATATAGTGGTCCTGATGAGCAATTCAAGGAACTTATGAGAGTGGATGAAGCGGAAGAAGGTTCACTGATAAGAAAAGACGGCGGATGGTGGCTTATTCATTTTCATTCGGGAGCCGGCGGCTGGATCGATTCAACCACCGCTTACCTTGTTATTCCCAAATAACCGCAGACAAAAACTAATTATCACACAGAGACACGGAGACACAGAGAAGAAAGGAATTTTTGTTTTTCTAAATCCCAACCGCCAAATCCTAAAAACGGGACAACAAAGAACACAAAGATAATAGGACGCAGATAAACGTAGATGTACAAGTTTTTTTGTTTTTCCTATTTAACCACATAACTTAGATTTGGAGAATCTACGTAGAGAGACAAAGAATTACACGAATAACACAAGTGATTTTTGTTCGTTTTTTCTAACCATCAACTACTATTGCGTTAACGAAAAAAACGATTGGCGGTGAGCGGAGAGCGCTTTTGCTACATTATTTTGTCTTTATAACTGTTATATTCTTGGATGTCCAGGCTACAATTTCTCTTCCTCTGTGCAAAATTGCAAATATTTTTACGTTTCTTTGATCTATGCCTTCAGGAAGTTTGTTTGCCTGGAATTCACGATTTAGAATGATTCTGCCGGCATCGCCGG
This sequence comes from uncultured bacterium, assembly GCA_964604245.1. Taxonomy (GTDB): domain Bacteria; phylum Hydrothermota; class UBA3072; order UBA3072; family UBA3072; genus JAFGHJ01. Next base: position 22,378 of record CAZRYJ010000012.1, read on the forward strand.
GAATAACTTTCCATGTTACCCTGTAATCGGCAGGTTCCTTATTTAATATCAAAGGTATTTTAAATCCCTCTATTACTTGCTGTGAAGGAAAAGCAAATTCAATAATTCCCGGGGTTGGTATGTCCAGTAACTCTCCCTCAACATACATACTTGTGTCTTTTCTCCAGTATCGGTCTTCACCAATAATTACGAATGCTCTTGCCGGTTTAATATTTATTCCTTCTCTTGGTTCAGCCATCAAAAATCCTGCACCGAGTCTTTTGGGAATAAAAACACCGTTATTGTTAATAAGGCCGAGGTTCTCCGGTATTACTCTCCATTGTAAAGCTATTTTCTGTGCACCTATGACACTGAATCTGAATTCCTTGTTGATCTCATTTTCGGTGAAGTGTTTAAAAGTTGGTATTAATTCTAAAGGTTTTATTCCCTCGGAGGAGATATAGACGTTTGCGGAAACAACTCCCTTTCCGAACCTTTGCGGGAGAACGGCAACTACTCTGCCTTTCGTTGGGATCTTTCCTGCAATGAAAGTGCCGTCTTTTTTAATAAATCCGCATCGCTCAGGGATTGCTTTCCAGATAACGGGAATTTTTATATTACCGAAACCTTCTGCTGTGATTTTAAAATGTACTCTTTCTCCGGGTTTAAGTGTTGCGGATTCCGGAATTATACGCAATCCCACCTCTCCGCTTACCACCACAATAGCGCGTCCCACACTCCCGTTTTTTTCTGCTATTACAACTGCTTTCCCCGGAGCTCTGGCAGTAAATAAACCACTTGAGCTTATCTCCCCTACCTTTTCTCCCTCAACTCTCCATGAAACTCTTTCGTTTCCTTTTACCTCGAATTGTACTTTTTCTCCTATTTTCATTCTCTTAAACCGTGGGATAACTTGCATATCGCTTATTACGCCGCTTACTCTGACGAATGCCGTTTTTATTTCTCCGTTTGTAAGAACGGCAATCACCCTGCCTCTACCTGTATTCTTTGCGATAAAGACACCGTTGCGGATATCCCCTATATTGGAAGGTATACATTTCCATTCTTTAGCTGTTCCCCCGGTTATTGTAAATTTGATTTGTTCTCCTTTTTTTAGAATCGCCACAGGTGGAAGTATTTTCGCTTTTTCTGTGGAACCTATACGAATATAAGCAAATCCCGTTGCAAATTTACCATTTATTTTGCTTCTGCATTTTAGAACGCCTCTACCCTCTTGACTCGCTATAAAAGAGCTTCCCTGGATTCGCCCGAGAGAATTAGGTATGAGGCTAAACGACAAGTCCCCTCTGATTATTTTTCCCTCTCTATCTAATACTCTGACGGTAAAGGGGATTTTTTCGCCTACTTTACCTTCAATAGGATTTGGTGATATATGCAGTTCTAAAGATAATAATAAAAAAACAAACATCATCCCTCCTTATAGAAAGTGATACTTTTTTCTTCTGATGTAACGAGAGAAAGGTAATGTAATCCCTCTTCCAGCGGAGGTATGGAATCACTTCCTATATATATAACATTTGAGTCTTTTTCTTTTGTATAGTTGGTTATTTTTTCTCCGTCCAGGCTAATTTCAATTATTTCTGTGGGGTTTTCTAATATAAGCACAATTTCAAAAGCTTCTCCCACAACCGAGCCTTCTTCAGGAAAGACAAAACGTGTTTCTTCGGAAAGCCTTATAGAAATACCATTACCAAGTATAGAATGCTCTAAAACTTTAGGGGATACTCTCTCTATGTCTATATCCTTCTCGGCTTCAAAGGCTAGAGTTTCTTTGAATTGATCTTTTTTAATTGCGGCGGATGGCGAGGTTTTGGCTGCTTTCGAAAGCACCGGTATTTTCTCCTGCGATTCTTCGACTGCAGCAAAATCTTGCATATCTTCTGATAAAGGGGCTTCCCTGGTTTTTCCTGCTTCGGCAAAATCTACTTTCTTTTCCGGTAAAGAGGCTTTGGGAGCCTTACCCACTCCTTTTTGGCGTGCCATAGTATGTTTTTCGCTTTTGCTAACATCTATCTCTCTTTTATCTAAAGAAATCTCTTTGCTTTTTGAAATTTCTACTTCTTCCGAGAGTTCTTTTCCCTGGATTTCTTCAATTTCTCTTGTTGTTAATAATTGTTTATTATTTTCCAGGTTAAACAAAACAGTGGAAAAGACTATCAAAAGGGCTGCGGCACTTACAGCAAAGTATTTCCATCTGATTATAGTCGGTCTGATTATTGTTGGAGCTTCTTTTTGAGTCGTATTTTTTAATATATTATCAATTAAATAATCGGGGCATGAAATTTCTTCTCTTTCGGAGTGTAGTCTTTTCAAAAGATTCTGTCTCTCTTTTAGTTTTTCTTCACATATTCTGCAGGATTTGAGATGGTTTTTTAAATCCTTTTTTTCTTGATTGCTAAGAGCGTTATCCAAATAACCCTGAATTAGTTCTTCATATTTTTTATGATTTTTCATATTTTTTCCTTTATTAGTTCTTCAAGTTTTGTCATTGTTCTATGCAAGCGTGAACGTACTGTCCCAATTGGTATACCTAATATTTGAGATATGGTTGAATAGTTACAGTCTTCGTAATATCGAAGAACTAAAATTTCCTGGTATTTTTTTGGCAGAGAATAGACCATATTTTTGACAAGCTGCCGGTCGTTCTTCTGAACTAAGAATTTTTCAGGATTGTTCTCTGTTTTAGGATGGGCAATCTCATCAATGGAAATCATTTTTCCTTGACGAGCTTGTTCTCTTCTGTATTTAAATACAGTATTAAGAGCAATTCTATAAAGCCAGGTATAAACGGCCGAATCTCCTCTAAACGATTTAAATCCTTTCCAGGCATTCGTAAAAACCTCCTGGGTTAACTCTTTTGCTACTTCGTAATTATTTGTCATATTATAAATCATTTTATAAATCCTTGGAGTGTGAGTTTTAACAACTTTTTCAAATATCTCTTTTCTTTCTTCATCGCTTTTGTTCTCCCGTCTCTTCATTTTTCTATTTAGATAGCAAAAATCCGTTTTAGTTCCCTAAAAATCATATTCATATATAATCCTGAGTAAATGTTCATCATATCCATTCTCTAAGTATGGATAGTAATTTATGTTTATATTCCCAAGACTTCCCAATCCTAATGTTCCGTCCAGATTGAAGTCGAAACTTGTGTTTCCGCTGTTTATGTAAGTATAAACGCCAACAGATAAAATATGTTTTTCATGATACCAGGATACATTTGATAAAATCCTGAAAGCACTTGTCTCTTCGATGTAAGTTGTTTTTTCGATTCCCAATGTATTTTCCATTTGCAAAGAACCTGAGATCGATTCAAAACCCAGCCCAATATACCGGTATTTTTCATCATAATATTCAGGATATTTAGCCCACTGATATTCCAGAATAGGCGAGAAGTAATCGGATATGTTCCATTTAAACGATTGATTAAGCGATACACCGAGGTTTTCATCTTCTTCATAAGCAAGATAGTCAAAATAGGTAGAAAATGGACCTTTTTCGAATACTCCATTTGCAAAACCGGAAGTTCTTCCGTTATAAAGATAAGAATTCCCCAGTGTCAAATACCCATCGTTTACCGTTCTTATACCCGCTTCAATGTTATTTAAGGCTGATTCAAGTATTAATTTGCCCTCAAAAGCTTTTCCTTTTATAATTGAATCTTCGTAAAGATTGGCATTGCCGATAGAATAAGCTCCTTTTATTTTCAAAGAGATGTATTTATTTATTTGCAATTCTGTTTCTCCTGATAGTACAGTGGATTTTTGCGGATCGTCGAAGGTAAAATCGATTATATTTGAGGTGTCATCCTCTCCGTAAAAAGCCGAGAGACCCATGTAAAACGGTCCTTTTTTAAAAGTGGTTTTTTCTCCCCAGAGTAACCTGGGATAATCTGCAAATAAAGAATCATAATTCTCCGAATACAAGAATATAGGTGTTATAGAGAAATTTCCTACATTGATTTCACCCGTTAACCCAAAACCTCCGGGAGAACAGATTGTTAATTCGTCCAGATATGGGGAAATGTAGCCAACTTCCAGATAGGTTGTTCCTCTTAAATAGCTTAAATATGGATACCAGTCTATCTGGTACTCCGGGTCATGATACAGAGAAAATCTTAAGAAATTTTCATTCTTATAAACAGAAAAGTCCAACCCTAAAAGGGCTTCGTTTCCTTCAGGGTAAAGAGTGTCGGAAAAATAAGAGTTTTGATTTCCCATTGAAAGATTCCCCGTGAAAATAAGAGGAGTTTCTTCTTTTTCTTCAGTCACGAAAAATGACCATTCTTCGGTTTCGTTAGCTGTTTCTACTTTTATTTTGTGTCTTCCGCTTCTGAGATTGTTGGTTTCCGAAAAGAAGTAACCGGATTTCACTTCACCGGTAAGGCTTACTTCGTCTAAATAAACATTTATTGTTTTTTCCGCGACCGGAGGATCGAGTAGTATAGTTATATCAAAAGGAGCAGAAATTGAATCCTTGGGAGAAATAAGAAATATGGTCGAAATAATTATTTCTAACATAATTTAGATTATTTTATTGTTTTTTGTGGGTTTGGTCAAGGGTTTTTTGTATGAAAAGCTCGCTTGACAGAACAATATATTTGAATTATATTAATAGTAGTAACAATTAAAGAAAAATAAAAAATTGTAAATCAAGTAGAAAATATCTTAATGGCAAAAAAAGACTTTTGGTTTAGCCATAATATAGAAATAGGCTATAATGAAATTAACCATAGCTGCAATAACCAGGATCTAAAAATTAACCGTGGGCAATTTGTTAAGGAATTAATAAAGGTTTTATCATCTAAAGTTAAAATGAGGGAGGTTGATTATTATGGTATCAACTAAAATTAGATTCGTTTGTATTTTTTTGTTTATTTTATTTGCAGCATATGTTCCTACTGCTTTAGCTCAAACTGAGGTATCAGGTCCCATACCATTCAATACTACCTGGACGAGCGATTTAAGTCC
>CAZRYJ010000013.1:0-25614 GCA_964604245.1 uncultured bacterium
AAGGGTTTATCCTTAATCCGGATGTATTAAGTTTAAATGTAAGTCCTAATCCTTTCAGTAAAAGTACACAGCTTGTTTTAAATATTCCTGCCGATAGTAGAGGTAGGAATGTGGAATTCTCATTTTATAATGTTAGCGGAAGACTGGTTAAAACTTTTTCTAATATAAACAGTACGTCTTCACAGATTACACTTTCCTGGGATGGTAGAAGTGATTCCGGAGAGCCCTTAAGCTCCGGCTTATATTTTGGGATCTTAAGAATAGGAGAGAAAGAATTACAAAAGAAAATGATTATGATCAGGTGATAGCAAGCGGGGAGTAGTTAGAATAAGGGTATAGTATTTAGGGTATAGCAAAAACAATAAATAAAAAATCCTATTTATCTTTTTTTATCTGTGGATATCCGTGTCAATCTGTGGCTAATTATCGGGTGTTGTGGGTTGGGACTCTTGTTTTATCAGGTGACGGCTTGACAAATTGGATTTGATTTTTACATTTTATATAAAAATTATTCTTAATTGGAGGTCATATGGAAAAAGAGTATACTGCAGTGGTTAAACAAGATGGTAATTGGTGGATTGGCTGGGTTGAAGAAGTTCCCGGTGTAAATTGTCAGGAAGCTACACATGAAGACTTAATGGAAAGCTTAAGGATAACATTAAAGGAAGCTATTGGGTTTAATCGTCAAGAAGCTCGTAATGCTGCAGAATCCGACTATTCCGAAGAAATCGTTAAAGTATGAAGCGTAAAAAGCTGCTTAAGTATCTAAGCAGCAAGGGATGTAACCTTCAGAGAGAAGGGGCTAAACATTCCTGGTGGATTAACCTTGAACTTAATAAACGTTCTTCAATACCCAGACATACTGAAATCAGTAATATCCTTGCAAAAAAAATTTGTAAAGATCTTGGCGTACCTCCATTTGGAGAATAGTGATTAGATACCTGATACCAGGTCCTAGGTTCCAGTTTAAACAAAACAAAAAAATCTTGTGTTAATCTTGTGAAATCTCGTGGTTAAAATTAGGAGGTGGTGTGGTTTCTGTTCATTCCCACGGTGGGTTTTCAGGCAGGGACTTATCAAACTCATCGATAAGCTCCTGCTCAAAGGAACCTTTATATTCCCCGCTTAAAAACTTATCGATTCCTTCCTCGTAAAATCTTGCCCATGCTTTTTCTTCTTTTCCGGGTATTATGGGATAAAATAGAGCGTTGTTAGCCCGGGCAGCTTTAAGGTCTCCGGGCGCGTCACCAATCATTAAGATATGGTCTTCTTCGTATTTGCCGCTTGCCGCCATCTGAAGATGTTCTTTCTTTTTACCCATTTCCTGCCCCGCAATGACACTCATGTATTTTGCGACGTTATGTTCTTCCCATTCCCTCTGCAGGGCTTCCGTTGGTGTAGAGGAAACTACGATCATATCGGCTTTCCCGGAAAGTTTTTCAAGGCATTCCCGAACCAGTGGGAAAGGAGGTATATTTTTTACTATTTCTTTTATACTCCAGTTAACCCTCTCACTCCACGCCAGAGCGTGTTCCAATTCTTTTCTTTCTTCTTCACTTGTTGCTGCGTCGATCGCCATTTTTAGACCTTCATTACTTAGAAGGCTGTTGGGGTTATCGACCCATTTAAAATAATACGGGTACTGCGGTACTTTAAAGTTACGAGTCTTGACCATAGGATGAGATGGTAGGAGTTCGCTTATTATGCGTTTAGCGGTTATGTGTCGATTGGCGCCACGTGTTTTAGAGAAAAGATCCGCAAAGTCCTTACATTCTCTTGCCGCAAGAGCTACTCCCTGTAGGTTGAAATATCCAATCATCCACGGACAAAAACATTCACGCTGTTTTATTCCCATTGTATCAAATACACAACCATCGGAATCTATTCCTACAAAGAAAGCATGTTCGGCTTTGAATTCTTTTAATTCTCTCTGAGATTCACTAATCATATATCTCCTTTTCACTTCAGAATTTTTACCACAGAGTGCACAGAGATTTTTGTTTTGTTTATACGCAACCCACCACCCTAGTAAAACACCGAGGTCACAGAGCTCACACAACCCCACCCCAGATTTTTTACCACAGAGAGTACAGAGTTTTTATTTATTCTTTTTCTCTGTGTGCTCCGTGTTTTTTTCTTTTTCAACACAATTATTTCTCTGTGTTCTCTGTGGTTCATTTTTTACCTGTAAGCTTCCGGGGTGTATTCATCCAGCTTCTTATCCGCGAATATAGGTTTAAATCTCGCAAATCGCATGATTCCGTTTACTATCGGAATATTAGCCCATTCTCTACCGATTAGAGGTCTTGCGTAATCGAGAAAATCATCCGTTACGTCAATCCGGCTCTCCGTTATCCAGTTTGCCGGGAAAGATCTTTCCGAGTTGGCAACTTTTTCTAAAGGTATTTTATCGTAGTAAACTTCGTATTTGCTTCCATCTTTTCTTAAAATAGTTGCCATATAGCCGGACTCGCCTTCGGACGCAATAGAAACGGCTTTCTCGCCTACCTTATATGCTTCATCCAGATCGACCGTAGAAGCATAAACAATCGCATTTCTCTGGTCTGTACCCGGGACCTGTCCTCTTGCAGAACCGTTAACTTTAAGTCCTACCTTGTTCAGGAAATTCGTGACTATCTGTCCGACTGTAATTTCGCTTGATGAGTATTCGGTATGTCCGAAATTATCCTTTTTTTCTCCCAGTTCTCCAACAGGAAAACCTTCACTCACTACGACTATTGCCCTTCCGCTTCTTTTTAATTCATCGTTAACTTTATCGGCAAGTTCGTACAAGTTGAGCCCGCTCTCCGTGAGATATATCTGTAAGGGGATTTCCCTCTCGGGGTCGGCAAGACGGGCTGCCGCGGGTATGAAGCCGATCTTTCTGCCCATAGCCTGAATCACAAGTACGGGGTCACTTGGACATGAACCCATATTCTCCTCGTTGGCATTTTGAGTATAAAGTGCCCAGTATCTGGCTACACTTCCGTAGCCGGGAGTGTGGTCTATCAATTTAAATTCGGAATCACCGACATCGTTATCGATTGTTTTGGGTATTCCCGTTGCGATGAGATCAAGGCCCTTTTCTTTTGCCAGAATACCTACTTTATTAGCCGTATCCATGGAATCGTTTCCGCCTATGTAGAAAAAGTATCCGATTTGATGGGTTTTGAAAACTTCTACGATACGGTTGAAATCTTCTTCCTGCGCGCTTTTTAGTTTATAACGGCAGGTTCCTATCGAACCCGCGGCAGGCGTGTTTTTAAGCAGATCTATCTCTGCTTCACCTTGAGCGCTTATATCCAGTAACTCTTCTTTTAAGACTCCTTCGATTCCGTGAAATCCTCCGAAAATTTTTCCGAATTTATCCGGCATTTTTTTGCAGGTTTCGATTACTCCTCGAAGGGAATTATTGATAACCGGTGTAGGTCCGCCTGATTGTGCTACGACTACATTTTTATTTTCACTCACTTTCAACCTCACATATTTTTTATTTTAAACGGTGCAGGATTTCTCCCGCGCTGCGGACAAGAAGAATTCCTTCATCTTCCTTATTTTCCCAATCGGATAAATCAATCGATTTATGGTCTTTATATCCTAAATTTATAAGCTTACAGCGTTCTTCGGGTATCTCTGTGGCGAGAACTACGTTTATCCTTGGTTTTTCTATTCCGTTTTCGTAGGTTCCTATTCCTTTTACGTGGGTGGAATGTGCTCGTATCCCTCCCGGTACCCAGGAAAATTTATTCGGTTGCGCGAGAAAATAATCCCGTACATGGTACCCGATCTTATCCAGGGTTTCGCCGTGCGTATAAGAGACTTCCGTGATATGAGGAGCGTAGATAATAATTTCTCCTCCGTCGGCAACCACATTTTCAAGTTTGTACATAACTTTACCCGCAGTCCATAGGTCATCATACATTGGAGGGGCGATCCCCAGCACTTTTTTAAAAGGTTTATCCTTATTAATTATGTGCAGTTCTTTTGAGAGATCCGCTGCTTTTGACCATGCTTCTTTGGGAGCCCCAATGAATAAACCGCTTAATTTTTTATCTTTGACAACAAGACTAAAGCAAAGTTTCGGAATTTTGATAAATGAAGAAGCCAGATCGATTACTTTTCGTACAGGTGTGTCTTTTGTGCCGTTAATTTGCGGATTTGTTATAAGTGCTCCAAGCCAGTGAAAGAAATTCAACACCTCGGGACCCGAAATGCCCGGAAAAAAATATTTGTTTCCTCCGGAAAATCCCACGACTTCATGAGGAAAAACGGGTCCTACGATGATTAACATATCATAATCAAGAATTTTTTTGTTTATCTCAACGATAACGCTTTCTTTTAACAGCCCGTGAGTTATTTCCTCGATTTTTTCTTCCGGTATCGTTCCGATTGATGTTAGCGAATCCGGGTCATCCCATTTATGATTGAAAAAATCGACGGTTGAATATTTACCGTTCTTTTCTTCTTCCGATATTCCTACGAGTTTTAGAATGTTTTCTTTTTTCATGGGAGGGTGTGTGCCGAGAGCAACTATAAAGTCCAGCTTTTTGACTTTTTTACCGATTAAGTCGAATATTGTTTTAAAGAAAAGATCTACGGGAGCGCTGCGTGTGTGGTCGGGTATTATTACGAGTACTCTTTTACCGGTAAGGTCAATATTCGATAGAGCACTTGAAGATATCTCTATTATTTCTTCGTCAGAAAGATAATCTCTATCTAATCCTTTCCCGATTACCATTGAGTATGAAAAACACCTTCCTTATCTATTCTTTTGTAAGTATGAGCTCCGAAATAATCCCTCTGTCCCTGTATAAGATTTGCAGGTAGTCTCTCTTTTCGATAGCTATCATAATACCCCAGTGAAGAGCTCGTTACGAGGCAAGGTATACCGCATTTATTTGCTGTCTGGACGACGCTGCGCAGGGAATCCTGCATTTCATTAAGAAGTCCGCTGAAATAGTCATCGAAGAGTAAGTTTGGTAGTTCGGGATTGTTCTCGTAAGCAGTTGTTATTTTTTCCAGAACTTTGGATCGGATTATACAGCCTCCTCTCCAGATTTTTGCAATATTCCCAAGGTTCAGATCAAAGTTGTATCTTTTTGATGCTGCCCTTAAAAGTGAAAGACCTTGAACATATGCGAGAATCTCTGATGCGTACAGGGCATCACGGATTTTTTCGATGAATTTGTCTTTGTTGCCGGCGAATTCAATAGATGGACCGGTAAGTATTTTAGAAGTCTTTACTCTTTCGGACTTATAAGCTGAAATGAACCTTGCCTGCAGGGCTGCATCAATCGATGGAATAGGTACACCTAAATCCATTGCACTTTGAGATGTCCACTTTCCCGTTCCTTTATGGGATGCTTCATCGAGTATCAAATCAACCAGAGATTTATTGCTTTCTTCGTCTTTCTTAGCTAAAATTCTTCCGGTGATCTCAATCAGGTATGAGCCGAGTACACCATGATTCCATTCGGTGAAAAGGCTGGCCTGTTCTTTTGCGGAAAGTTTTAATACATCTTTCATCAAGTCATATGATTCTACAATAGTTTGCATAATGGCGTATTCGATACCATTATGAACCATCTTTACATAATGACCCGCGCCTCCCGGGCCCATATAATCACAACACGGATCGCCTCCTACCTGGGCTGCAATCTTTGTCAATATGGGCGCCAGGGCATCATAGGCTTCCTTGTGCCCTCCCGGCATGATAGATGGTCCTTTAAGTGCGCCTTCCTCACCGCCGCTGACACCGGTCCCTATATACAAAAGTCCTTTTTCGGTGACTTCTTTTAATCTTCGCGCGGTATGCTTGAAAAAGCTATTGCCTCCGTCTATTAGAATGTCTTTTTTGGACAAATAAGGTAGAGCATCACGAATTACCGAATCGACGGCTGCTCCTGCAGGGACCATTATTAGAATTTTTTTAGGTGATTCAAGTACATCGATAAATTCCTTTATTGAGGATGTTAAGACAATATTCTTACCGCTGAAATCTTCCTGTGCTTTTTCTGTTTTCTTTATATCTAAATCGAAGCCCGCTATTCTAAAACCATTCCCTTCCATATTCAAAGCAAGGCTTCGTCCCATTACTCCCAAACCAATTATACCGATTTCCTGTTTCTCCATAACTCCTCCTTCCTTCAGACTGTTTTCTAAAGCAAATTATAAACTTATTGGGTTGAGTTTATATGGATATAACATAAGAAAAATTGTTGTAGGCGCAAGTTCTTTTTACGATGAATTATAATTAATACTGTTGGTGTTTAAACACCGCTGAATGCCGAGAATCCACCGTCTACAGGAATAACCGTGCCATGAACAAATTCGGAACCCGGTGAAATTAGCCAGAGAACTGTGGAAATAAGGTCCTCTGGTACCCCGAATTTTTTCATAGGTGTATGCTCTACGATAGTTCTTCCTCTTTCTGTAAGAGTATCGGTATCTTGATCTATTAATAAATACCGGTTTTGATCCGTGAGAAAAAATCCGGGTGCTATAGCGTTGACTCTTATTTTGGTTGAGTAATTTTGAGACATGTGCGTGGCAAGCCACTTAGTAAAGTTGCTTATTGCTGCTTTAGCCGCGGAGTAGGCAGGAATATTTGTTAAAGGAATGAATGCATTCATTGAAGATATGTTCAAGATGACTCCTTCTCCCTGATTTACAATAAGTTCTCCGAAGACCTGCGAAGTTAAGAAAGTACCAAGAAAATTCAAATTCAATACCGATTTTACGGCTGCCTCCGGGAGATCAAAGAATGTTAGTTCATGGCTCGTAGTAGCCGCAGCTTTATTTCCACCCGCACCATTTATTAATATGTCAACCTTTCCGAAATTATCGGAGGTTTTTTTTGCAGCTTTTTCTAAGCTCTCTTTATTCATTATATCTGTTTTTATCGTAAGATGTTCTACTTCGTTGTCGCTTAAGTATTCACTTAAGGATCTCATAGCTTTTTCAGAGACATCGAGAACCACAACTTTTGCGCCGCATTCACCTATAGCTTTTGCCATTTCTGAACAGAGAATGCCTGCACCGCCTGTTATAGCAGCCACTTTTCCTTCGAGATTGAAACATTTTGGTAAATTCATATTGTCTTCTCCTTTGTTAAATGATTTGGATTTCCTTTATCCCCCTGGAAAATCTCAAAAAAGCCAATATTATATCCTCAAGTACAAAATTATTTCTATTCTGGACTGACAAGCTTTTTGATTCTATGATAGGAAACATTTTCAACCAGATCCTGAGCTACTATCAGAGGAATCTGTCCCAGCTCGACCATTTTGCCTACCACATTGCACAAAACTCTTCTGAACATTTCCGTTCTGGACCCGTAGGACAAAAGTTTTCGGGAATCGCTCACCATACCCGCGCAGTTAGAAATAAGGTCAACTGAACCGACGTATTTTAAGTACATTTCCATTCCCAATGGACTATCATTAAACCACCAGGGGGCACCTATACTTACTTTGGGGTAAGCTCTGGCGATTGTTGCTATAGTCGGTAAATGAGTTGGATCCAGACAGTAAATCACAATATTTAAATCCTCGGCGAACTCATTCAGGAAATATTTGAGACCTCCGGCAAAATCAATGTTTTGAGTGGATATATCTCCTCCCGAGTCAATACCTAGAGTTTCGTATAATGTATTTCTGTAATCTCTGACTGCTCCTATATGGAGTTGGGTCAGCCAGTTTGTTTTCTTGTTTAATTTGATTAATTCATGCAGCATAAATGCCTTGTAGGCTTTTATTTCTTTCTTTTTTAATTTTTCGCCCTGGAATACTCTACTATGTATATCGGCAGCTTCTTTTTTGGCTACGGGATAAGAATATGGTTTTTCCATACCATTATCACTGGATATGCATCCGTGTTCGTAGAAGTATTTATGTTTCTTTTCTAAAGCGTTCAGGAGACCGGTTAATTTACTTGTGTCTTCGCCAGCCTTTTTTCCCAATTCTTGAATGAAGTCCTTCCAGATTTTATTTTCCACATTCATTACTTTATCCGGACGCCAGGTTGGCAGTATTATTGGTTTATCCAATTTCTTTTTTGCTTGTTCGTGATATTGTAGACTGGAAGTCGGATCGTCAGTTGTACACATCAATTCTACTCTCATGTATTTTAGCAAATTTTGAGGAGACATGGAGTCATCTTCTAAAAGTGCGGAAGTCTTTTCCCAGATGTCATCAGCGGTTTGTTTTGATATAAGCTCCGGTATGCCGAATCTTCTTCTTAAATCCAGGTGTATCCATTCATATGTGGGGTTGCCTCCAAATTCGGGAAAAACCCCGGCAAGAGCATTCCATTTTTCTCTGTTTGTCGCTTTTCCTGTAATTTTTTCCTCATCAATACCTCTTCTTCGCATTAACTCCCAAACATAATGGTCTGTTGTTCCTTCTGCTTCCCAGATATCTTTTGCCGGCTTGTTACGAAGTATTTCTTTTATATCGACGTGGCTATGTAAATCTATTATCGGCAGGTCTTTGACCCTTCCGTAAAGTTCCTTTGCGGTGGTGGTTTCTAAAAGATAATCATCATCTAAAAAACCCATATATTAACTCCATATTTGTAGCAATAAATACTTATTTTTATCATCGATTTAAATATAATATGCTTTGTAGCTTTTGATGTTTTATATATTTGCAGTCCTTTGTTCTTTTTAACAAAGTAATTTAAATTCGTCATTCTGTCAAGTGTATCTTTTTTTCCACTACCTTCCCATTTTTCAACCGCAGAGAGCACAGAGAAAAAAATACACAGAGACTAAAAAACTACCACAACCTAATTTTATTTTGTTTCTTTGAAACTCCTCCCCCAACACCAGAAGGAACAACAAATCACACGAATAACACGAATATTAACAAAAAAACTTTATTTTCTAAATTAATAAATATTATTATTTTTAATTTTATTTTGTGAAATTTGTGCTATTTGCTGTTGAAAGTGAGTTGTGAGGCGAAAACCTCTATATTCTTTGTGGTAAAATATTTTTTTAAAAAAAGCGAACTTAAAACAGGTAGAGTTTTAAGTTCGCTTAAATGAATATTTGTCCTTAAAAGCACTAAAAAAGAAATATTACATTATCTTGCCACCAGTGCTTTCTTTATAATTGAATTATTACCCACGTTTATTTTCAGGAAATAAATGCCTGAAGGTACATTCTGAGCATCCCACCTATCGCTATGAGTACCGGCACTCATTTCTCCGTCAAACAATGTTGCTATTTTTTGTCCCAGCATATTATATACGCTCAATTCAACATGGGCAGGCTTTGACAGTGTGTAACTTATATTCGTGATTGAGCTAAACGGGTTGGGATAGTTTTGTTTCATGGTAAAACCGAGTGAAGAGTTTGCGTGTTCGTGGTATTCAACTATACTCAAGTTTCCCGGGTGTTGTCCGGGGTGAGAATAGCTAACTCCGTCATACCAACTGCGGCAGATGTCCCCTACTTGCGTGCCTGCCGGGCCAACCTTGATTGCTTCGTCGTCAACAAAAACGTCCAGGGTGTCACCAGCTTCAAGCTCGACCCTTCCGAGATAAGCCTGATAGAGGAATGTATTGTCCCCGCCTGTCAATACGAGTTCGGTATTATGATCTTCGTCCATTACCTGTTTGCAAGCCATCTGCCTGAATATTTGCATGTTATCACTGGCGAGTCCTGCTTCGATTCGCCAGTCATCATCGGGATTCGCCCAGAAGTTGGCCCAGATATCATAAGTTCCTGCTTCAATATCAGTTACCTGTGTTTTGATAACGGGTACGTCTTCATGTCCGATTTCCGCGGATGTCAGTACGGAGTTACCGTTTCCGTAAGTGGTTCGCCAGTGCCAGTTGCCGTCTGCCGCTCCCGCACCGGAACTTGGACCGGTTGTCGTGAGCGGCGAACCGTCCGCTAAAAATGTGTTTTCCGTCGAGGCGTCTACATAGTTCATCAATACGATTGAATCCGATGAATGTTCGATAAGACCTACAATCGCGGCGTCGTATTCCTGCGCTCTAAAATAGGTTCCTCTAAACCACAATAATGCCATATTGTTTTCGTCCCACTTTGGGATTATGGGTCGGAAATTGTCACGTTCGGAATTCATAGTGATAGTAGTCCAGCTCCAGGTTGCTCCGTCATCGGAGCTGACTCCTTTGAATATTTCGCGGACTCCCAAAAATGTGACATCATCATTCGGATCATAAGGTGTTGAAATATAAATAATGTTGGGGTCACTCGGATGTATTGCTGCCAGGCCTACATAATCCTCTTCAGGGGCATACATTTTTTTACCTGCTTGACACAGATATGTTGGTGTCCAGCTTGAACCGTCAAAACGGCAGTATATGAAGCAGTGGTCAGGGTCGCTCGAACTGCCTCCGGTTCTTGCCGATATTATTGCGGCAATCGTCCCATCTTCATATGTGTTCACATCCATATTCCAGCAATTTGTCATCGTGTAACTATTCAAAACTGTATTGGCAGCAAAGACGGTTGTGAAATTATTTGTTGTCGGAATAAAGGATTTGTCATATATATTAGAATCAACCTCGGTACCAAAGGAGTTATATACATTGCTGTTTTGTATATAAGCGTGATATATGCTGGTGTTATAATTGCGGGGATGAGTTTCCGTGCAGATAAAATCGATACGGTCAACGCCGTTTCCCCAGTATTTGTAATAACCTTTAGTATACCCCCCCACTCCTGTCCCAGCTGTTAATTGACCACCGTATGCCCATCTGTCTCCGCCGTTGTCGGAATACATAAAATTAGGGCTTCCTCCGTCGTTGCCGCGTGAAAAATTGAACATTCTGCCCTCATTAGAGAGATAATATAAATTCGAATAGGTGGTTTGGTAGTTTGAGCCGCCTGGTATCGAGTCATCCCAGCTGAATTCATATTCTGTTCCCCATGTGCCTGTATCGTATATCCTGAAAAAAGAACTTTTCAGACCAAAATGCGCCGCGTAAAAAGCGGTATATTTTCCGTCGGGACGAACCAAAAGACCCGGTGCGTGATGGTCGTCGCAATAAAATTGACCGCCGCCTTGTCTAAGAACAGTTCTTTTTCCCGTCATTGATTGAAGGTCGAAAACAACCACTTCAACGTCTCCGAAACGAGGAAGATTACCACAGCCTGAATCCGAGGCAATGGAACCCACAATCAAGTTGCCTCCTATCGTGTCGATAACTGCTCTCTCATCCTGATACCAGCACCAGGCACCGTTGTCGTTGAACTGGATAAGATTGCCGTTAACTATGTCTTCGGTTTGTCCGAAAGTAGTAAGGCTTAATAGGGTAAATAAGATTATTGCAAGCAGAGATTTGTTGCTGAAACATTTAGATTCCATGTCAAAAGCCTCCTTTTACTGTTTTGTATTTAAGTTTAAAAAAATGAAATTATTGTTTATTGCTTTAACAGTACTTAAATATATTTTTCTGTCAACCTTGGTTTTTAGTGGGTGGAGAGTAGTTAGGATATAACATTTCTGGTGCAGCTTGCCACTGCTCTTGACAAATATTGATTTTTATCATAATTTATAGGAGGTCTTATGAAATTTTTAAAAGACAAAAGGAAATACTACTTTCAATCACTGCTAATTCTTCTTATGGTGCTTACTTTTCTTTTTTCTTGTAAAAAATCCAGCACCGGTCCCTCTCCTGGCACCACCACCACTACTACTACTACTACTACTACCACTACTACTACTACTACTACTACTGCCCAGATCGAAGAAATAGACTCTTCAAGCGGGGCTTCAATCGAGCTAAGTGAAGGGAATTTTATACTTTCAAATAACGCCTGGGGATATTCCTGTAATTTAGCTGAATGTTATCAAGCAATCGTCTTGTATACGGATGATAGTTACGGTTGGGAATGGAATAGGGATTCAACGGGAGATAATGATCCCAATTATCCTGAGGTTATTTGTGGTACCAAACCCTGGGGTGACCAAACTCCGGTTACGATTTTTCCTATCCAAATTAAAGATCTAAATTCGTGTGAAGCTGAAATGGATATAGTGTTTGGCTCAAGTGGAAATAACTGGAATTTTGCTTTCGATTTCTGGTTTACCGAGCAAAAACCAGAAGGAAATGATGTATCGAGCTCCATAACAGATGAAGTTATGATATGGTTGGGTTGGGGGGCTACGCATGATGGAGTTGGTATTGTAGAACAAGATGTAATTACTGATGGAGTAAACATTTACGATTATGCCCAGTATTCTATTTTCGATAACTGGGATTACCATCAATTCAGGATCTCTGGAGAACAGAGAATTCCTTCTGCAATTGACCTCAAACCTTTCGTAGATTACATTAAGGATAGATACAATTTAAGTGATACGCTCTGGATATCGGGTATGGAATTGGGCAACGAATACTGGGATTACACCGCAGGAGCATGTACGGTAAAGAGTCTATCTTATTCGGTGAATGGAGAATCTGTAGTTAGCGGCTCAGACTAAGAACATAAAATTCTTCTATTACACGGTGCTGTGAATTAAGTCTAATTTTTAATAAATACAATTAAAATGTTTTGTGTGATGGCGCTTTGTGTTTTCTGTGTCTCTGTGTGACAATAATTTTGTGGATTAATCTTCTGATGTATTCAGTAAATCATTTACCGCGTTTACGAGAAATATATATGATGCTCCCCCGCCAATGACATATTCATTTTCTCCCCAGAGAAAAGGCCAATCCTCCTTGTTTTCCGGGAAATCGGGTTTAAGAATGATGATGCCGGGAACTACACCGCCGGCGATAAACGAATAATCGGCTCTGTTGTTTCCGTAAGCCACCATTTTTGAATTAGTTCCTACACCTGAAACAAATGATATATCCGAACCGGGATGACATCCGAGGATGTAGTTTAAGCCCTTAAAGGTGTATTCTGCATCGACAATTTCCGGAAAAGCTTTATGTAAAATGTAATTGGTCATAGAAAAGTACATAGCCCATCCGCTGCCGCCCCATCCGCCTGTTGGAATGGGAACTCCGTAAGGATTTTGTTGTTCTAATCCTTCGATAAATTTTATATTCGATTCCACCAGGGTTTTTATTTCTTTTTTGTATGTTTCATCCATATAAGGAATGATACGTACAAGTAAAGAGGCAGAAAAAATAAACCGTTCTTCTTCGATTCCATTAATTAATTCTTTTATTCTGTTTTTATATTTATTTTCTTTTGTAGTGATTAAAAGTTCCACCGCGCACTTCAGCTCTTCTGATGCCAGAGGTCCCCCTGTGGTATTCCCATGTCTAAATGTATCAGGTTTGTGGCTATGTTCTTCGTCCCATACTTTTTTTGCCGTAGTTAGACATTCGCTTGCCAGTTTATTATTATATCCGCGCAGGGCACGAGAGGCTGCTGCTAGTGCAGCTGCAGAGCCGTAATTTAAGGCACTTGATTTACTGGTGAAAGCCCATCTGTCATCGAAAGTGCCGCTTTCGAATCCGTTTGATTCCAGGCTATCCAGTTCGGGATTGTATATAAGGTTATCCGTCTTGGTTATCGCGTCTCCGAGATGAGTATACCCGGATAAATCGGATGAAATGATTCCCGGAATAGCATGTCCGACTGCTCTGTGTTGTGCAATAAGAGCCAGTGTTCCGTGTTCAATCTGCTGAAGTATGTCAGGTCTTCCATCGGGATGATGCATATCGACATACCGTTTTTCCTGGTCGATAGTGGTTTCATCGCGTGTCGGATGAAACGTTTCCCAGGTTAGAACTAAATTTGTTACCGTGGAATAATGTGTTTGAGTTCGGATGTCGTAATCGCCGGCATCGAACCAGCCTCCTATATTTAAACCGGGAATGTGTTCTCCCTGTTTATAAGGAGTATCCGTTGTCGGGCCCTGAGCATACATGTCAAAGTGTTTATGGTTTAACGGTGCCTGCAGTGCATCGTCTAAGTGTGAGGCTCCGTGCCAGACTCTATAGGCTTCGTTTACAAACATGTGATCCATTTGTACGGGAAAGAAAACATCGAGTGTGGGATGCCATGCATTTTCATAAATGTCTTCCGCAATTCTGAAAGGTTTTGTACGGACTTGTCCGTATTCTAACAGGTACAAACCGGGTTCCTTTACTTTTGTGAAATCAAATGTAAAATAGTTATATCGAAAATATTTACCCCATTCTTTTATTTTGCCTTTATGTTTTCTGATAAAGTTTCCTTCTTCTGTTATTTTGAGTAAACTCTCGGTTTTCAGTGGTTTGTCATTTTTATCCAGTTCTATAACTGCAATCTTTTTTTGACTTGGATGATATCCTAACTGTGAGTGACCTATAACAGGTGTTCGGGTCCAGCCGGGAATCGTATTGGCTTTTAAGAACCATTCTATAACTTTACCGGATTTATTACCTGGGATAAGACTACGAACCACAAACCATCCGTTTTGTGCTTTGTTCCGTCCGTCATATAAAAGAAATTCATTATCTTTAGTTTTTATGGTTATACGCCTCTCGGGATCTTCGGGGGCAAGAGTGAGTATTTTTCCTTTTGCTATCGGTTCGGGTTCGACCTTCCCGGATTTTTTGATTTCCATCGGACTGGTAGGGTAGAGGGGGAAAATATTGCTTTTTCCGTCCATCATATATGATTTTTTAAAATATGCCGATGGAAGGAATTCAAGGTTGAAGCCGGCAAGACCTTCGAGTTCTTTCGGAAGTTTTTTTTCGAGATGGACGCTTAGAAGGATTCCTCCGTCTTTCGCTGTCGCTTTTATCATGAATTCAAAATCGTAATCAGGATAGTTTAAAAATACTTCGATGCTGTTGCCTTTTTTATTTATTTTTCTTTCTATTAGATTGGGAAATAGGTCCCACTGTTCGGGTGTGGGTTCCAGCCGTACGTCACCATTTGTGGCTGTTCTTACTCCGTGGTGAATGATTTCGATTCCGCTCATTTTGGAATCATCGAAGTTCTCATTATACCAGTTGCTGTAAACCAGTACATTTAAACCACGGGTTTCGAAATATTCCGAATCGTTAAGTTGGAGATTGTTGTCAGAAGCATTTAACAGAAAACTTATTTGCGTACTTAAAAGAATTGTTATTAACAGTTTAGATTTAAGACGAAAATTGTGTTTTTTCATTTTATTTATTTTTAAGTTATGTTTTTTGTTTATTCTGTCAAGCAGGTCTTGTCTCTATGTCAGAGACGAATTTGATTTTTCAAAAAATTAAGTCGAATCACCTCAAAAATATCATCTTACCTGAATCGTGATTTCCGGATTCTCCGCTGATACGACAGAAATATACTCCGCTTTTTGCTGTGTTTCCGTCTGAATTTGTTCCGTCCCATTCAACACTTTGAGGCCCAGCGGTTTGATACTCATCAAGGAGTATTTTTATTTCCCTTCCGAGTTGGTCGAATATTTTTAGAGTTACCTTGCCGTCAGCCATAAGATTATAGTTAATGGTTGTTTCTTCTATGAAGGGATTGGGTCGATTCGGTTGCAAATCTATTTTCGTAGGTATACCGGATGCCGGCGGAACTGCCGCGGAATTGGAATCGAATCCGGGTCTTTCCATCCATGAACTTATATCAACGGCTTCGAAGTTTCCTCCATGTAAACTCTTGAGTGAATGGAGTTCGTCATTGTCCCATCTATCGTCGTGTGTTCCCTGAACAAACCAATTGCTGCCATTATCGGCAACTATAATTCCATACTTTTTCATCGTGTGAAGTATGACTTGCATGCGCGGAGTGAAACCCGAAATATCGAAATCCGACTTCAAACGAAATCGTAGGCCCATAGGAGGGTAGTCCGGATTGGTATGACTCGACGCGTAGTGTCTTGCCGGCCAGATATAGGCTCGCCGGGTGCGTTGAACCGTAAATCTAATTGCATGATGAATCACTCCATCTGTTGCCATAGCGCGCTCGACTTCATCGTATCGAATTAATAACGGAAAGATAGGCAGTCCCGCCGCGTCTGCAGATGTCCAGCTTTCCGGTCTGAGATCATTAGAAGTTAAGTCGAAAATCGCCCCTGAGCCTGCCCACCAGTCGGATGGATCCAGAGGCGGATATGTATCCCAATCGTCCGGATATGGCATGGAATGTCCCGGAGGCCAGTTATACCAGCTTTCGTAGAGAAGGTTTGTGCTCGTATCGATGACAAGGATGTGCCTGTCCCCGTTGTCATCATCTGTGTATGAGTTTAAACCCTCTACCAGTGGAGGAATAGGAATGGGGTAGGGGCCGGGATCGCTTTCATACTCGAAAGTGAAAGAAATCGGATCTTGGCCAGCTCCTACCAGGTTATAAGGGATCCCTATTGGATGCCCCTGGTAATAGGTCCCAAGGTCAGGGTGGAGTGGCGCGTCTCGCCCGATGCTGTCGATGAAATCATCTGAGTTTGGGTGTACCGGAAGAGAGTCGATAGCGGTATTTAACGCATGGTTTTCCGGTAATGACGGACCTGTATAATCAGCCATCTCTGCGGCGTATGCTAAAGCCGGGAGTAAAAACATCAACGAGATATGTATCACTTTCATAACGTTATCTCCTTACTGTATTTAATTGTATGTTACAAATGCAGGCTTATTTAATCAATATCATCTTCTTCGCGCTTGCATCTCCGTTTTTCCATTTTATCTGGTAAAAATACGTACCGCTTGAGACTCTTTTGCCTTTCGAATCCGTTCCGTTCCACTGGACAGTTTTTGTCCCCGCGGTCTGATATTCATCTACCAGTGTTTTTATTTCCCTGCCCAGCATATCGTAGATGATGAGTTTTATATTTCCTGCTTGAATTACTGAATAGTTTATGGTTGTTGTTATGGTGAAAGGATTGGGGTAGTTGGTTGGGAGATTGATTGGGGGCGGGGTGACGCCGCCTACCACATATTCATATGCGCCGATGTCGGGCGCATCGCCTTCGTATGCAAGGCTAATTCCCTGACCCTCTGCCCAGCTTAAATTCTTATCTACAGTAATTTCATTTGTTTCATAATTTACATCGGTAATCCTTGCCCGCTGGGTGCTTCCTTCGAGCTGAATTTCATCTCCTTCTATAATGTCCCAACCATCCATCAAATATCCTGCGTCTTCTACCTGAAATTGGGTGCCTGTGCTGTCAGGTGTAATAATTGTTGTTAAAGAAGCTCCACTATCTATACATGAGCTTTCGGGTTGTAAACGAAAATCAAATTGAGAGCTGTCCATAGGATCAGGAATTCCAGATATATCCATAAATCTGGGATCGCCATCTATACCACCCTTCCAATTATTGGAAAGCGTTTGAAGATCGGGAGCAGTGCCGTCAAATTCTATCATTGGTATAGTCGCGTCAGTCGAATTTTTATTGTCGTAAAAAATATTATTTTTAATAATATTACCGGACGAAGTTGCCTCATCGGCAAACATTAAACCATGAGAGTATTCATCCCACCAATAACTTTTTTGATTTTCAACTGTTGTGTGGCCATTATGCCAGATTACATTGTTATAAAATTTGTTATCGTTTCCAGTCCCTTGACCGCTGTATGATTTAAAAATACTCGCATAAATACCATTCTGGTAATACATATTTTTACGGATAATATTGAGCCTTGAGGCGATAGTTCCACCCGATCCACCGATTTCTTCATCCGGACAACTGCCGCCGTACGCTATACGATTTCCCTCTATTAAATTTCGTTCATCAAAGACATCGTTGCCAACCATAAACGTTACTCTGTTACTGTAATCGGTTCCATCATAATCAGACCATTCTTCATTATGAATATAATTGTTTCTAATAACGTTATGGTTTCCGTTCATTCCAAACACATGATGCCCGCCCCTGGCGATTTCGTTATGTTCGATTAAATTATAAGATGTATTGTCATTAGCTCCCGGGCTCTCATTGCCTAACTCGAATACTACATTATTATCGTTTGGGCTAAAATATCCATAATCCGAAAAAGTACAGTGATGGATATGATTGTATTGGGCATCTCTGTATACAGTAGATCCCCTCCAATTCGTACTATTTGACGGACGCATCCCAACGAACTTACAATGGGATATTTCATTGTAGTCACCCTTCCGAATCCATAGGTGTGCATTAAAATCTGTAAAAGTGAAACCGGTAACAATGATATAAGATCTAACTGTTCCATAATCTGAGTCGAGATTAACTGCAAAACATCTATCGGAAATTCCGACGAACTCCACTGTCTCACCGTTATAATTTGAATAAGTGATTGGATTACCTGCAACTCCAGAATTTACCGGATTGATCCCCTGTCTTTCAGTCGATGCTTCAGGGTATCCTAACGGATCACCAACTAAATATATTCCTCCCCTTATGAAGATTGTATCTCCAGGTTCAAGGGTCTGATTAGCTTTATGAATAGTTTTCCAGGGTAAATCAATTGTGCCTGGAAGTGTATCAATGGCAATAGAATCATTTTGATCTACATAATAAGTTGTTGCACTTAACGTACCGTATAGGAAAATTAACGTGGTAAAGACTTTTGATATTAAGTTTTTCATGTTTTTTCTTCTTTCACCTCAAAAATATCATCTTCTTCGCGCTTGCATCTCCGTTTTTCCATTTTATCTGGTAGAAATACGTACCGCTTGGAACTTTTGTTCCTTTTTTGCTCCTTCCGTCCCACTCTAGCTGGTAAGCCCCTATGGGTACGTACCCATCGAGTAGGACTTTTATTTCCCTGCCTATAACATCGTAGATAGAGAGTTTTACGATTCCTGCCTGTAAAATTGAGTATTCTATTGTGGTTATTTGGTTAAACGGGTTGGGAGAATTAGGATAAAGATGATAAGGGTTTTCTTCGATCCCGGAACCTCCTCTTAAGATAATTTGTGCCAGCGAATCACGTGCCTCTTCCCACACGTTGGGGTCATTGGACCAGCTGATATCGCAGCGAACCCATGTCGGATCGGACGTATCCTGTACTCCCACTTCCCAAACAACTTTTGGTATTATGGTATCTACGATGCCCTGTACGGCTATTGGGTCTATAGCAGATGCCAGAGTCAGGTAATCGTGGTCCTGCAATCCCCTGCGCCATTGTTTTAAACGCAGGCTTGCGAAGGGTCCGTTCACGCCGTATGAAGATCCAGGGAAAACCGAATCGATGCCGGGATAAAGAAGAACACCGTCGCCATTTGAGTAATTAAATCCTGTTTCACCTCGCACAGGATCGACCTCTGATAACGATCCATAAGTGTGTGCGGATTCGAATAGGTCCACTCTTCCTCCCCCTGCCTGATAATCGTTATAATAAGTCGCTTCCCAGTAAAACCAGCGGTTTATGTGCTTCTTGAATTGTATCCAGGCATTCACCCGTAGTGCCACACCATCATCTTCAGTCATGAAGCCCCCGCCTGCAGGCCGCGCGCCGTTGTAAAGAAAGAACCGCCTATTCGGGTCGTTAGAATATTCGTAGGCTGAAGTTTCCCATTGGTTCGGTATTCCGATTGTTGAAACTGAAGCCGGAATTTTAAGCGTCGGTGTGCTGTCCACAGCCCTCGGTAGTGAGATGGTAGCCATAGATTTTAGACGGTTCCCCGGACCCGGATTATTTTCCAGCCACTCGGACCAGGTTTCTATTTGCTGGTAATCGTGCGATTCGTCTATTAGATATAAAAAATATTCGGTCTCGGGAGAATTTGTTTCGAACCACTCGACCCAGTTGTCTGAATGTTCTCGCATGTGTTCTTCGGTGTCACCCCAATCTTGCCAGCCGCCGTAAGTTCCGACCGAATAAACGTTATTTCCTGTGTTAACTCCCGGTCCGTCATATCCATTGGCGCTTGTAAAAAAACTTCCCTGCAGGCGTTTTGCGAAAGTCTCCGAAGGATGATCCTCGTCGGTGTAGTCGCTGTTTATCCAGCTCTGGTCTCCAATTATAGAAATTTTATGGCGGTGTGCTATAAGGAAATGTCTGTCCTGGATAAGCTCCGCGAGCGATTCATTTTCTCCCATTACCCAGTTATTACCAATGCCAAAGCGTCTCTCATTTATATTTGAGCCGTCGAGAAACAGCATTGTTTTACCTGTAGGAATATCGGGTAGAGTAAAATCATAAACGGTCAATTCGACCGGAATCGAGTGGGTGGAGTCGCCTGTTTCATCAATTGTAACAGTGCCGGCATATAATCCCGCGGTGGCAGTTTTTGGAATATATATATCTACCCATATACTTTGATTTCTCTGGGCGTCGATTGTAAAAGGGGATTCGAGTTCCAATGGCACCGCAATGTCAGGGTAATATTTATCATGGGCGGGTCTGTCCTCCCAGTTGCCACTTCCGTGACCTTCGCCGGTCCATGGCCGGCGCATGCGCTCAGGAATGTGCCTCTCATCGTACGTCTCATAACCGAAATGACTCAAACCCCGTATCTGCAAATATCTTATATAGAAGAGTTCGATTGGGCGACCTACCCAGTTAAATACACCATCTCCGATAGTCGGAGTGGACTGGATCGCAGAGCCTCCTGGCCCGGTGAGGGTACTGAACGAAACGGTAACACCGTTTGCCTGCCCTGTTGCCGCTTCGATTACTATGTTAAAATTCACGACTTCGTTCCTAGCGCCTTTTATAGTTACTTTGGACCCGTCCCAGATGTGGTTTATGACAGGCCGTTCGTTGGGCTGTCCGACCCGTAGTTCTTCCTGAGTGACTTTATCTCCTCCTTCGTTTACCCATACCGCGCTGATACCCTGTGCGTATGATTCTTTTGAAATGAAAAAAAATATAATTAAATTAAAGATAGAAAAAGAAAAGTAAAACTTACCAGATTCGTTTAATCTTCTGTTCATATAAGACCTCCAAAATCTTTAGTTCTAATTTAATTATTTTTCTGATTTAGTAAAGTCCTTTTTCTTGTATTATAAAACCTCTAAATGTTTTTGACCGGTTATAATAAATCCCGTTCTAAACACTTTGTATAGCGATGTTTTTCTTACTTTAGAAATATCATCTTCTTCGAACTCGCCTCCCCATTTTCCCATCTTATCTGGTAAAAATACGTACCGCTCGAGACTCTTTTACCGTCTCTGTCCATTCCATCCCAACGGGTAGTGTGTTCTCCCGCTTGTTTAACTTCGTTTACCAATTTAGTTATTTCCCTGCCGAGTATGTCATAAACGCAAATCGACAGATGACCGCTGATTGGCAATTGATAACGGATAGTAGTTGTTAGATTAAATGGGTTGGGATTGTTTTGGAATAATAAGAAATCAATAGGAATGCTCATATAATGAGCGGTGTCGTCGCTATAAAAATTATAGATATCGCTACCTGAGAGACAACTTTTATAAATCCGTACATCGTCGATAATGCCGTTAAATGATTTCATCTCTCCGTCATCCGAGCCTCTTCCGATTAATAGTTGATTGAATAGCCAGGGTCCTGTTACTCCATTAATCCTATCGACGACAACCTGCTCCCCATTAAGATACATTCTAACCACTTTATTTGTAGGGTCGTATGTGGCCGCGATGTGTGAAAAAACATTTGATTGTACTGTAGGAAACTCCACGCTAGCCAGTGAGTAACGTGTGTTATCGCTTGTTACCCATTTTAGCGATATCCTGTCATTTACAAGGCCGAAATTAAAATTTGCCCACTCGGAATCATCATTTATTACCCAATTATCGACGGATATCGTAAAAGGATTGACCCACGCAGCAAGAGTGAATGCCTGGTCGTTGCCGTGAAGAGAGCTATCGTTCCAGGTTGGTACCGTGATTACATCGTTCTCTCCGTCAAAAAAATACGCAGTTCCTACTTTTACTTCTGTTAAGGTGGCGCCCTCTACTACTCCATGGTAATCATTCCCGCTGGAATCGGAGGCGTCTCCTTCGAATTTATATAACGCTACTATTTCATCCGGAATCTCACCTTGAGTTGTCGCCGTCATAACGTTTGAATATGATGATTGGCCGGATACATCAGAAAACGCGCATACACGGAAATGATAATCGGAATATGGCGATAAATTTATAATCGTGTATTCGGTTGAATCTTTCATCACTGATTCAACCCGGTAAAAATTTGTTCCGTCAGTGCTTTGTTCTATTCTAAATCCCAGTTCATCATCGGAATTGTCGTTCCAGGTTAAATGAACCGTGTTATTTGAAACTTCCGCGGATAAATTACTCGGAGCCGCGGGAGGTGTAATTGAATTCAGATCGCAAAAGCGCTGTTGTGCGGGAATAATTCCCGAATATGGTAGATCGGGTCCAATGACAGGCCATGGTGTATTCCCCCAGGGTGCGTCGGTGAAAAAGTCCGGTTTTTCTGTAAAATAGTAGGAATTGGGGATATTATGATTTGAAATATCCGGTTTCCAAAAAGTATTTTCGCTTATATAATCGAAATTCCCATGGCGGATCAATGTATTCATCGTCAAATTCGTATCACTCCAGTCGTCGGGTTCTTCGAGTATGAACCATACGGTTCGATTGCTAATCGAATTATCGTGATGCAGTATATTTCCTATATAGCTCATATATGGATTGTTTTTTTCAATAAAAACAGGTCTACTGGTGTATGAATTTGAGTATCCGTCGGGGCAAATCATTTTGTTTCGCAAGAAGATGTAAGAAGAATTACTTCCCCAGTATCTATCGACCGCCGCCTTGTTCGTAGAATTTCCTTCAAAAAGATTCAAATAAGCGTGATGTCCGTGTGCCGACATATCCGCGTGCATTTCAGTCCCTTCTCCGTTTTCATCCATTGAAACACGACAATAGTTATACGCGTACACGTTTCCGCAAACCCCTAAAGCTGTCATCATTTTTCCCTGAAGATAATCAAAAATATTGTTTTCAATAAGGTTATCGGTAGCCCGGTCGACAAGGTTTACACCGTAGCCCATGCCGCCGACATATTCGTGTCCGTATTCAAAATAACTGTCTTTTATAACGTTTCCCAAACCTCCCCAGATTCCGATATGTGATCTCGAACATTTATAACTGCGGGCGTTTTTCACCCAGCAATAGGCAGCGTGGTCCATTTGAATGTTTCCAAAGTACGCATTGCAGTCTATAACAAGCTCAATATGTAAATCCTCGACTCCCGCGTATTTTGTCGGATTGATACTTCTCTCTACAGTAGGATTCATATCGAGATTATAATTGTAATACAGCGGTTTATGTAAAGTAAGAGTGTTGTTCGTTTCGTTTATATTTGTAATTATCAAAAATTGCCCTACTGCTCTATATCCCCAATGTCCTTCCGCCCAGCTATCGTTTACGGAAGGGTCAACTATAGGACGAGCCATCACTGCCTCATCATTATCCTGTCTTATTTCGATTAAATCACCGACAGAAAATCCGGATACATCATTTACAGAAATCTCATTTGAACCTTTGTCGCAGTTACCCAGAACATTCGCGGTAAACCCTAAAGTAGAAGTGCCTATCCAGATATTTGTTCTTTGGTACTCATCCGGATCGGCGGTAAGTTTCTCGAATTTAAGGAAGGTTTGATCGGGTCCGGCGCCGCGAAGAACGATTGATTTTCTGATATCTATACGGTCAGTGATTAAATAGGTTCCCGCGGGAATAAACACCGCGCTGCTTTTGGCACATGCTGAAATCGCATCTTTAAAGGCTTCGGTATCGTCGGTGATTCCATCACCCACAGCACCATAATCTGTGACATTTACACCCACAGGATAGTTTGGAATTCCACCCGGAATTCCCGGCTGCCACTGGATTCTTCGACTCAACGGGACAATATCCTGTGATATTCCTTTAACTGAGATGAAGAGCAGTAATATCGTAAGAAAATATTTTAAACGCATATTTTTATACTCCTTTATTCATTTTAATTAAAAAATTTCATAGATTTTACTTTACCAATATCATTTTTTTTGAACTTGCTGATCCATCTTACGCTCTCGGTTGGATAGATAATGTTTATCCCTATATCGATTCGTTGAGCGAGTAGATATACCGAAAAAAAATAATTATTTCGAAAGAATTATTAAAGACTTTCATGATAATCCTCCTGAATTATGTTTTTATTTATTAATTTTAATATAAAAGAAAAAAATAGTTATGTCAAGGTAGATAAAGTTAGGTGATAGGTTTTGGGTATTAGGTTTTAGTAAAGAACAAGGCTTTACCTTCTTTGCGTACTCTGTGTCTTTGCGGTAAAAAACTCCTTGACTTTTATTTGGTTTTAAATATAAATGAAAATA
The DNA here is from genome assembly GCA_964604245.1 of uncultured bacterium. Classification (GTDB taxonomy): domain Bacteria; phylum Hydrothermota; class UBA3072; order UBA3072; family UBA3072; genus JAFGHJ01. The sequence goes on from CAZRYJ010000013.1 coordinate 24,176, forward strand.
CTATGAAAGTATTGATTATAGGCGGAGGTGGGAGAGAACATACTTTAGGATGGAAGCTGTCAAAAAGTGATAAAGTATCGAAGCTCTATTTCGCGCCCGGTAACGGAGGCACTTCTGTTTTAGGTGAAAATATTAATTGCTCTGAGATAAAAGAATTACTAAATTTTGCAAAAAAAGAAAAGATAGATTTTACCGTTGTAGGACCTGAACAACCTCTGGTCGACGGTGTGGTGGATTTATTCGAAACGGAGGGTTTAAATATATTTGGTCCTACAAAAGACGCGGCGCGGCTCGAGGGGAGTAAAGCATTTTCAAAGGAAGTTATGGCATCCGCGAATATTCCTACCGCATCTTTTGAAGTCTTCAATGATTTTAAAGCGGCAAAAAAATACGTTGAAAAAGATAGGGAACAGATAGTGGTTAAAGCCAGTGGACTTGCCGCGGGTAAAGGAGTTATCGTATGTCAAAGCAAAAAAGAAGCTCTCGACGCGCTCGAATCTTTAATGGAAAAGGAAGAGTTCGGAGAAGCCGGGAAGACGGTTGTAATCGAGGAACTTTTAATTGGTGAAGAAGTTTCCGTGTTGGCTCTTGTTTCCGGGGATAAAATACTTCCCTTTCTTCCTTCACAGGACCATAAAAGAGCGTATGATAATGATGAAGGACCAAATACGGGAGGTATGGGCGCATACGCTCCGACACCTTTTTTAAAAGAAAGTGAAATTCCGGAGATTAAGGATAAAGTTTTCAAGCCCACCATAAGAGAGTTACAGAGAAGAGGCATAGAATATAGAGGAGTACTTTACGGTGGATTAATTATGACAAAAGAAGGGCCAAAAGTTCTTGAGTTTAACGTTAGGTTCGGAGATCCGGAAACGCAAGTTATTATTCCGTTACTGGAGGATGATTTATTGGGAATCTTGATGAAAGCAAACGATTATGATTTACCTGATAAGTTAAGTTGCGGTCATAATTCCGCGTTGGCAGTTGTTATGGCTTCAAAAGGTTATCCTAAAAAGTACGAAAAAGGATTCGAGGTAAATATACCGAAATCAGACTGTACAGTTTTCCACGCGGGAACGAAAGCCGAGGGGGGTAATTTTTATACAAGTGGTGGAAGAGTTTTAGCCTGCGTGGGCGTTTCGCATGATTTAATAAGCGCGAAAGAAAAAACTTATAATTGTGTCGAGAAAATCGAATGTTCTAATTTGTTTTATCGAAAAGATATCGGAGATAAAGGAATCAAATACCTTTCGTAATAAGATATTTAAACGGAGGTTATATATTCTCAAGTTAACGCAGTTCATTTATGACAGGTTGGCGTTCAAGGATATCATTCTGAAAAACCGCAGTCAGTTTTCCCAACGGGCTATTTCGCAAGGAGTACCACTCTTTTCAATTTCAAAGAAATTAAAAATCCATGCCCGTTCGACCTCCGAGGT
>CAZRYJ010000014.1:0-25168 GCA_964604245.1 uncultured bacterium
CCGCGTTAGAAAAAATCCGACCACCTTTTAAATGGTCGGTCATGTATACGTCGAAAATTACGAACCCCCGATTGATACTAAAAATATACCGAACAGGACACCGGCTATATCTAATACAAGGTCTTTTGAGGAAGCAGTCCCTCCCCCGTCTTTACTATCTTTTATTTCTTTAGATAAACCAATCAATGAAGAAATCGAAAATGAGATATAAAAAGATGTATTATCATCCGTTTTTGCTATATTATTTGCAATAAGATATATTGAGGAAGAAATTGCGGCAGAGTGTGCAAAATGATGGAATTTATCCTCCGAAAACCACTCATCTTTCCTTGGAATCATTAACGAATCCAATCTTGCTTCAGGGTAAAACCCTACTAAAAGATTAAAGACCAAGATCATCGGTTATACTCCTCATACCCACTTCCAACTCCTGAAGAATGAGACGCAGATGAACGCCCTTACCAGGGTGCCCATCCATGGTTAATTTAGGTGTTGTGGGTTGTGTTTTAAACAAACATAACAAAAAGAGGGGGTGTGGTGTGGCTCTGTGTTCTCTGTGTGTTCTTTTTTTCTCTGTGTACTCTGTGGTAAATTTTTTTGATTTATTTATGTTATTCGCCTGCCCCACTTGCCCCGTAAGGAAGAATGACTGTATCGGAGTGCAATTCGTTGTTTCTTTATTTTTTAGATTCATTTCTGTCCATTTCTAACTTCCCTTAATATTGCAATTGTTTTGTTTTTCATCTCAGGGAATCTTTTTTGCATCTCAAAAAGAGCTTTCTTTAGAAATTTCTGATTTCCGCTTAGCGCCAGCGTTCTGATCAAACGAAGTAATATATAGGGAGCGTCGTTTTTTTCTCTGTTCGCCTTGTAAGCGGTAGCGAGAACTTTTGCGGCTTCTTTATGCTGTTCTCTCTTTCCATACATTTGTGAAATGAAGTAAAAATCATAAGGGCTAAAACTCGAAATGAGTTCTCTCTCCTCTAATACCCCTTCATAAAAATTTAAAATGATTGAAGGTTCCTTCTTCTCCATTCGAAGCATTCTAAATGTTTCCTTTGCAACCAACGCCGCTTCTTTTTTCTTGCCCTCCTTAATATAAATATCTATCAATTCTTCAGCCGCGTCCAGATTAGAAGGTTCCCTAAGTAATATTTGTTTAAGATGCTTTTCAGCATCTCCTGTATTACCCGCACTTCTTGCTTCAACAGCCTTACTGAAGTCCAGATCCATCAAGTTTAAAGTGTCTTCAACAAGCGGCGTTAAATATTTTCGCTCAAGACCACTATATCGGAGAAGCACTACAACGAAAACCCCAAAACCAAAACCCCCCACATGCGCCCAAAAAGCCACAGGTGAAGAATCCGTCAAATATATCGCATAAAACAGTTGAGTTACAAACCACAGAGGAAGGTAAAACCATGCATAAAGCGGAAATATTTTAAAAATAAAGGGAATAAGCCATACGAATAGAAAGTATATTTTAGATTTGTAATATTGGATTGTAAAAGCACCCATTACTCCGGCAATTGCACCGGAAGCTCCAATTAAAGGAATTTCCGAGTGAGTCATTACCGCAAAAAGAAGTGCCGCAAAAATTCCGGAAATCAGATAGAACCCAAGAAAGAAAGGTCTTCCCCAATCATCTTCGACGTTCACTCCTACCAACCATAAAAACCATAGATTTCCGAAGAGATGCATAAAACTTCCATGGAGAAATATAGAAGTTATCAACGTAGAAAGATCAAAATCATGCGAAACGAAACCATATTTCCTTACAAGTCTTTCATTCATTGTCTGCTCGAAATCATCGTATGCCTTTTTCCATTCTTGCCATAATTCATTAGACATTGCAATTTCTTTATTTTTCATCCTTTCTCTTAGAGCTTCCGGGTCTTTAGCATACTCAAGTATGGCAGAAGGATCCTCGGGTGACAATGTTCTTATTTCAACTTCCTGAAGTTTAATCGCTTTTTCCATTATAATTTTATTTTGCCTGTTCATAGCGGGATAACTAAAAAGAAAAACAAGGATATTTAATCCTATAAGAGATATAGTTACAACAGGGAATCGCCTGATCCGGCTTTCAGACCTGATCGGGAATAAGAAGAACATCTACGTCACCACTATTTTGAAAGTTTGTAAGATTTAATTCTTTTCCGGAAAGATAGAAAATATCCTGAAATTTAATACCAAATTTTCCCGGAAAATAGAAGTTCAACTGGGGATAAAGAACGGTACCTTCTTTTATTATAAAATTGCTCGTTTTTGTGATTTTTATTCCTTTACCGCTAAGCGTTAATGGAGCGTTAATAGGCGGAATAAAGTTTTTCTCATAGCCTTTTTCTTCTATAAGTTCAAGTGCATATTTATAAATTTCCTTAGCTATTTTTCCATATGATATAAATGATAAAAACTTTTTATATATTTCGGTTATATCATCGTAAGTTCTCTTTAAAAATTTGTCTGTGGTTTTCCATAAATATGTTCTCGCGATCTCTATACCGACACCCGAACGTATAATACCGAATTTGATTATTATAGCGTCGCCTTCTTTTAATTTCTTGTTATTACTCAAAGCAAAAGGATTAGAAGTATTTTCACCAAAAATCACCTTTGTCGGAAAAGCTCTTCTTTCTCCACCAAACCTATATATTTCCTCATCAATGATATTCCTTATAGAAATCTCAGTTGAATCCTTTTTTATTTCCCGGAGAGATTCTCGCAGAACTTTTTCACAAATCAAAGCGTTTTCTTTAAGGACCGAAACTCTTTTCTCGTCCGGCATTAAGAAAAATTCAAGAAAAGGATCCGAAATTTTTATAATTCTATACTTTGCTAATTTTATATTTTCAAAGGACCCAATTTTTTTTACTTTTAGTTTTCCAAGAAGCGTCTTTAGCACACCTAAGGAAAAAAACCCCTCTTCTTTTATATTCTTTATAGCTGTTTTCCTTGTTTTAACCCCTCTGGGAACCTCTATAAGAGAAAAAGAAAAGGGATCTCCTATCAAGAATACTTCTCTTTTAGTTATAAGAAGATAAAAACCTATTTCAATTATATTGAAAGATAAATTAATCCCTAACAGATGGAGAATTTTATAGATATCAGTTACAATAACAGCATCAAGTTTTTTTTCAGTGATATTCGCTCTTATTTCCTTGATTAAGGTCTCATTCATTAAGTTCTCTTTGTGCCTGGATTAATTTTAATTTTTTTGAAGCCGCCTTCAGAATTTCGGTATCTTCGGAAATATCGAGTATCTCCTCAAGAACATCTTCCGCTTCATCCATTTTCTGCAAAGCAAGATAAAGCCGGGCGAGACTCGACAGGCAGTCCGATTTACCAACATTACCTTTAAATTTATCACAAGCGGTTTTATAATTCTCTATAGCTCCCTGCATATCCCCTTTCTGCTCGTAGCATTGTCCGATCCCCTGATACGCACTTGGTGTAAGAATTTCATCGTACTTCTCTTTGGTGAAAGCCTGAAATTTCGCCAGCGCATCATCTACATTGCCTTCCTTATAGCTCATGTTGGCCAGCATAAATAAAGAGCGGTTAGCAAAAATTGTACCCTTATAATTATCGGTTGCGGTTTTAAATTTTTCCCGTGCCTGATCGAAGTTAGCATTACCGTATAAAATTACACCGATATTATATATCTCCTTAGATTTTTTTATTTTTGTCAGTTTGTTATTTTTATATGTAAAAAAAAGTACTAAAAGTATAACAATCCCACTCACTACCCATAAAACGGTTTTTTTATGATGTTCGTAGAAAATTATTATATTTTCGATAGTCTCCTTAAATTCATCGTGCTTTAAATCTTTTCTTCTGTGTTTAGACATCAGCCCCCCTAATTATTATAATATATTATTGTAAAACAAAATACACTGGCACGGCTGGTTCCTTTCCCACATGGCAGGTAAAAAACACTCCTCTGTTCCTGATTCAACATCTAAGTTCGCCGCGTATTTCTTTTCCCAATCAATCCTTCAACCTTTCAACACTTCAATTTGTTATTATATACCCCTGGTAAGACTCGAACTTACGACTTCCGGTTTAGGAAACCGGTGCTCTATCCACTGAGCTACAGGGGCACTTATATATTTTTACTAAAAAAACTCTATTTGTCAATGCCACTAAAATTCAAAAATCAAATATCAAAATGGAAAATTACAAATCAAAGTTTAAAAATAAATTAAAAAGCAACAAATAAAAAATCCTTTTTAATCTGCGTAAATCTGCGTGCCATTCTTTTTTTGTTTTTACATTTTCATTTGTCATTTTGCTTTTTAATTTTTGATATTTAATTTCTGAAAAAACTAATATCTCCATTCAAAATTAAAGAGAAATCTGGTTTTTCCGAGAAAATCCTTCTCGGCTGTTATATATCCCCATTTTTTTAACTTATATTCTGCTTGAATTTCTGAAATGCCATAGGATTGAACATCCGTTCTGGCTTTCACGAAAAGCTTATCCGTTACATATTTACCTACCACAAATTCATAGTGACCACTAACACCCTGCATTTCCAAAACGTCGATACCGAACTCATCCTTCAATCTGCGATTCAACGTTTGTATTACCCAGTAATTGACAACTGTTTCAGTAACTGATTGCTCGATAGATGTAACAGATGTCAGATCTTCCCATCCAAGATTTAAGGAAAGCAGGGTCATTATTTCAGCTTTGGATAAAGAAGATTTAGAGTATAGATCAAATTCAGGGGTTTTCATCGTTCCTGAGACTACCAGGTATACAGTATCCTGTTCCTGCCTTTCACCTGACCTTGAAGAAATAAGAGTTATCGCTTTAATATCAATGTTAGGGTTTATTTCCGGAGACTCATTGAAATTGAATTTTCCCTCTGTAACTTCAAAACTTTTATAAAGATAATAAAACATTCCTTGTCTTACTTCCAAATTACCGGAAACCAAGAATGGACCACCTTTATAATTCACCCCTACTTTCCCGGTCAGTTCAATATTCGCAAGGTCATTTCTTACCCAAACATTACCCTGAGTTGCATCAAAATTCAAATCCAAAAAAAGGTTCGCAGGACGCCTGCCGCCTTCCCCTTCCTGTTGTTTAAATTGCATCGTAATCGTCGCTCTGCTGAGCTCAACATCTCCTTCTATGCGAACATTTTCCTTATCTTTTATTACTAACAAATCTCCATCTATCAGAGAATTAACATATTGCCAGGTAATTGGAGTATTTCTTAGCTTTACGTTTATATTAAATCCTTTATCTCTTAGCTTAAATTTCCCTTCCGCTTGTATCTTTCCTTCCCCCAAATAGGCAGAAAGAGCGTTCAACTCTCCCTCGTATCCGTCAAACGAAGCTTTAGCACTCAGGTTATTTATCATTATTCCTGAATTCTTCACAAGCAAATCCGCTTCCTGAAGATATATTTTACCATTAATCGACGGCTCTTCAAAACTGCCTCCAATTTTCAGTTTCCCACTTGCGGAAGCCTTGTTAGCAGTCAGATGCTCTATCAAAGGATAGAATATCCATGACCCGGCTTCCTGCAATTTAATATCCAGATTTACGGAACGTTTTTTCGTATCAACCGTTCCTTTAAAATTCGAAAGATTGCCATTTTCAATTATTGACAAATCATTAACAAAAAAACGGTTATCCTCAAACCCGAGATTAAAATTTAATGAATCTCCTATACTTACTTCTCCGGCTTTTATCTTCCCCCCACCTTCAAAGGTAAACACAGGAGCGTTTAACATGCCCTCAATAGAAACTCTGCTTGAGATATTACCCGAAAAAGGATGCGAAACAATACCAAATTCACTTAAAATTTCAGGCCTGAATCCTATAAAATCCAAATCCCCTCGAATTCCAGTCTCGGACAACGATATACTGTTAATTTGTAAATCTGCCCCTCTATTACTTAAAAATCTAACATCTTTTAAATGGAAGGCATGTTTATATGTAAATGAAAAGGGTTCCGTAAGAAAAAGCCATCCCCCGGAATATTCCAACCTAAGAACCTTGACTTCTACCGTATCGGCATTTAAAGAAAAATGACTGTTCACTTTCCTTTTTTTACTCTTAAAGATTCCTTTTATGTCTAATTTGCCGTCGGTAATTTCTAAAGCAGATTCTCCCAGCTCAAATATTTTTTTGTCTTTAAAGGCAATATCTCTTGATACGAAGGTTACCAACCCGGGAAACGTTCCTTTTTTCTGGGATAAATTTACATTGCCTTCTATAGACTTAAAATTTATACCTTTGTAATTAAGGTCTTTTAATAAAAAAGCTCCATATATTTTCTCGTTGATGGACAACCCTATATTTAATACCGCAGAAACTTCTAAACGTAAAAATTTAGCAATAGGAGAGATATCTAAATTCTCGATTTGCAAATTGCCATCTATTTTATCTCCGTAGACCCCTGTGAAGGAAAATTCCCCATTATTAAAACGTCCCTCGCAGCTATCCACAAATATCTTTTTCTCTCTTTTAGTTATTCCGAGCTTTAAATCTTCGAGCGGATGGGAAAGCACCTCTCCGTTGAGCCGGGAGATAATCTGCAGAGTATCCTTATCCCTATAAGAAAAATCAATCAATCCGGACACTTCTGAATTGGGATATCTCCCGTTTATTTGTTGTATATCAAAATCAACCAATTCAACCTGTCCGTAAATCTCCTTACCAAAACTAAGATAACCGGAAAACTTCTCCCCTTTAATACTAACGGAATCCTTCTCTCCCGAAAAAGTAAATAGTGGTAAACTGAAGTCTTTTATGCTAACCACTTTACTTTCCCCTTTAAAAGTAATCGTAGAATCGTAAGTAAAAATGACGTCTAAGAAACCTTCTCCGGTAACTCCAAACATCTGCTGCAAATCAGACATGTATACTCTACCACTCCCCATTATCACTCCATTAAGATCACTTCTGATCTCGAATTCAGAATCCCCAACTTTAAGGTTGCGAACATTCATATTTGATATTCTATCCGATACAGATAAATTAATCTCTTCTATATTGAAAGGAATAGCATCTATTCTACCCCAGAGTTTTGGAACATCAAGAACAATTTCGCCTCTACCTGTAGAAAAAACCCTTCCGTTTCCGTTTACAAGATATTTATGACCTTTATATTCTACAGAACCATCTAAAACCTCAAATTCTTCAACGTAAAACAACGCTGAGATATTGCCTCTTTTGACGCCTTTTTTTCCTTCGGCAATTATTGCTAATGAAGGAGAAAAAAGCGAGAGTTTTTTTACCCTGCGCCGCAGCAATCCTAAAGGAGAATATGATACTTCTACTTTTGGAAGAGAACAAATATCTTTAATATATACGGAATCAGCAGATATTCCTGTTAACCCTTCAAGCTTTATTTCTTTTATATGACTTCCCTCAGGAAGCGCAGAAAGCACTTTTCTCTCCAACAAACGTTGAACTTTAACGATTACTAAATCCGACAGAAAATTTAGAAATATTAGAAATAGTAACAGGGAAACTACAATAACAAGTTTTTTTTTCATTAGCTAAACAAATCTTCCATAAGTCTTTCCCCATTGATCCCTTCAAACGAAGGGACCTTCCCCGGGTATTTTTTTTTCAATTCTTTTTTTAATTTTAATACAAGTTCTTCTGATAAGACTCTAATCCAACCCAATAAAGCTGCTTCTTTAAATATGACAACCAATAGAAATTTAGAGCTTATATTATAATAAAACAAGCTCCATGCTTTACCTTTAAGAAAAAATTGTTTAAACTGGTGTTCTTCAACAATTTGAGCCAGCTCCTCCGTTACGTTAAAAACACTCGCGAGAAGAGCCGTTATTGAAGAAATCTTCTTTCCTGGTTTAGAACCGGAATAAACGAGTACTTCACCGCTCTTTGCGGCAAAAAAAATGTGCTGTGCTCCCGTTTTAACAAGAAAGTTTTCAAGAAAACGCTCTATTTTTTTCTGACTTTCGTATAAAAGTATAATGGTTGACACTTATAATTCTTCAGAAATAGCTTTTACACCCTTCCGGAGTTCGAACCGAATCTTTCCCGTATCAATTTTAGGGTCAGTAAAAACAGCCAAAACAAAGTCCTTATGAGTAACAATGAAAAGATTATTTTCTTCCGCCATAATGGTTATCGAGAAATTATTCTTTATATCCATCTGCGTCGAAAGTTCTTGTGATATACTGGCAATTATAGCGGATACTATGAATTCATCCAGCTTTTTTTTACCAACATACTCAATAATCTCACCTTCCCTATCGATTATATAGCATGATAGTATGCCATCTAGTGAGACAATTTTCTGTATTATTGCTTTAATCATTCAACACCTAAAAACGCAATTGTTTTATAAAAGGATTCCATCACAATATCTTCAAGCCCACCAAGCAAAACATTTTTTGTTGTCAGAACAATAAATCTTAAGGACTTAGAACCTAACACGATAATATTCCCTCCTGGTAATTCAAAAAAGACTTTACTGACCTTCCCTATTTTGAGATCTAACGCGGAATATCCGATTTTATCATAAATTGATGAAATTATTGCCCCGGTAGATTCTTGCTCAACAGGTAATTCTAATTGTGCGTCAATTAATGCTCCTATGTCATCAACAACTATAGCCCCTATAATTCCTTTTATCTTTAGTAAGTTTTTCAAGATTTCACCCAGCGTGCTAACGGGTTCCAACTTAATTGCCCTTTCTTCCTTTCGCCCCTTTTCTTCTTTCTTTTTCTCTATTTTATCTGTTTTCTCTATTTCTTTTTCTTCTTCTACTACTTCTATTTCTCCTGCTTCCAAAGAATTAAGCAATTGATTTACTTCCTCGTTTTCAGGGCTTATCTTAAGCGCCTCTTTTAAAACTGCGAAAGCTTCATCCTCTTCTCCCTGACTTATATAAATTTTACCCAATTTGCAATAAGGTTTGATCTTTTCATTGTTTTCCTTTATAGCAGTCTTTAAAAGATCTTTAGCTTCGTCAAACAAACCATTCTCAATGTAGAGATCAGCCAGAGAAATCAATACGTCTAAGGAATTAACATCGGGTCGGAGCCCTTCTTCATTCAACTAAAACCTCCCAATTTACAATATTTTTTTGAATCTTTTTAATTAATTCAAGCGTTTCTCCGACCTCTGTCTTTTTCTTTTTATCTAAAGATAAAATCAGAAAGGAATTCCACTCTGAGATAGCTTCCTTAAATCTACCTTCGGCTAAGTAAAAATACCCCATATTATAAGGTATCCGCGGATCCTCAGGGTAGAGTTCTTTTAGCTTGGAGAGTTCTTTGAGTCCATCAATATACTTGCCTTTATTCCATAATTTAGGTAATTCTTTCATCTTCTTGTCCGTGATTTTCCCAACAGACATTTCGCTTTTTTTGATAATATCATCTACAGGAATCTTTGTTTCTGTTATTATCCCGGTCATGGTCATCCCATACAGAGATTTCATCACGGCGAACTTATCTCCTATTTTATTTATAAGATCACTTATTGTTAGATTTCCGTTAATGAGAGAAAGCAATTTCCAATCCATAGGAGATAGATTTATCTGCTCCTTTTCTATTAGTTCAGTCGATACTTCAAGAACGATATCGGTATTGGGCAGGATCTCTTCCATTTTAGAGATTTCGTCAATTCTTCTCGCGGCTTCCATTATTATATTTTCAATCTTCATGTTCAGGGTAAGGTTTTCAATAATTTCAAAATCCGTCTCCCGGAAGTTAAAATGACCATTTTCAATGAGAAATAGAGAATAAATTACATCAATTGCAGCCTGTTTAAATATGGTTCTAAAAGTACTGAGAGGAATAATTTTATTTTCAATCAAGTGGTTGACAAATTTATCATCAGCTATTTCAACAGTCTGCTCCTTGCTCAAAAAGCCCCTTTCCGACATTTCTTTTTTTAATCTTTCCGGAAAATCAATCGAAATAAGCATGCCATTATCAAAATAAAGGATATAGGACTTAATAAATTCTTCTCCAGTTATAGTTAAAATTCCCTTCTTTCCGGCTAAGGAAATTAGCTGGAAAAGTTCAAAAAGCCCCAATTCTTTTATCGGACCTTCAATAGGCATTACATCTCTCCTGTAATCCTTTTAAGCCGGAGGAGACTCTCGATTGCTTCTCTTGCTTTTTGTAATATTTTTTCATCCTCTGCCTTATCTATTATATTATACCATAAATTTTCTGCTTCTTTATATCTTCCCTGCCTGAAATATAAAGAAGCAAGAAGATGATAAGCCTCAAAATTTCTATCATCAAAACTCATTGCTTGCTTTAAGCTCTTTATAGCTTCATCCGCGTTTCCTTTATTATATAGAGCTTTTCCTTCCCACAGAACCAAATCACCATCTGCCTTTATAATTTTTTTTGCTTCCTTTACACTTTTTATAACTCCCTCGTAATTCTTTGCTCTCATATAAGTCCTAACCAACGTTTTCAAAATCCTCTTATCCCTTGGTGCTCTTTTCTTTGCCTTTAAAAGGCTCCCTATTGCTCCTTTGAAATCTTTTTCTCCTATTTTTTGTAGTGAAACTTGGTAGTAACCTTCTACCGAAGGAGAGATGGAAAGACTTTTTTCAATTAAAAAAACCGCTGTTTTCTTTTTTCCTAATCTCAAATTAAGAGATGCAAGCTCCAGTAAAATTTGCGCTTCACTTTTCCAGGTGCGAAAAGTTTTAAGCAGTTTAATCGCTTTTTTATACTGTTTTTTTCTTTTTAAGTATTGGGCGTAAGCAATATAAGAAAAAGCCTCCTCCGGGTGTTTCTTGTTAAGTTCCTTGGCAAGTGTGAGCGCTTTTTCCCATTCTCCATTTTTTTGATATACTTGTGTTAAAAGCTTCGAAGCCTCAAAGTTTTCCGGAACCAAACCACGAAGAACATCTTTTGCTTCACCAAGCAATTCTTTTTTCTCATATATCTTACCCATAAGGAGTAATACTTCTTCGTTTGTCGGTTCTGCATTTCTAACTTCACTCAAGAAATTTAAGGCATTATCAAACTTGTTAGCCTTGAACAAAGCAGTTGCTTCCTGTATTTTCTTCTTGTTATTTATCTTCGGTTTGATTTCTTCTTCCGAAACATCAAAAAGGTCCTCAAAGAAACCTTCTGCAGTCTCTTCACCGGCTACTCTTCCCACCTCCATATCCTTTGTCAATTCTCTTGCTACAAGTATACCCAATCTCTCAGAGTAAATATCTAAACTCAATTTAAATCTATTACTTGAATAATACGGGTCTATTTCCATTGCTTTTTTTGTGGCTTCCAGCGCCTCATCATACTTCCCTATTCTTGACAAAGCAAAGCCAAGATTATAAAAAGCTTCAGCAAAACCACTATCTCTTTCAATTGCCATTCTGAAAAAGTATATTGCGTCTTCAAAACGCTCAAGACCCAGGTAAACCGCCCCAAGATAATTAAAAGGAAGCGGATTCTCTCCTTTCATTTCAATTACTTTTTTGAAAAATTTCTCGGCTGTTTCGTGATTACCTCTTGTCATGTAAATAAGACCGATATTTAAATACGAATCAGGGTATTCCGGATTTACTTCTTTTGCCCTTTTCAAACAATTAAAAGCTTCTTTTGGAGCTCCCGAGTGATAATAAGCTACTCCAAGGTTATTCCATGAAACAGCGTAATTAAGGTCTTTTGAAATTGCTCTTTTATACCAGGAAATAGCATCTTCGAGCTTACCCAATCGGTGATAAGCAATACCAATATTATTAGCCAACTTGGGCAAATCGGGATCCTGTTTAAGCGCTTCCAAATAAGATTTTATTGCCTCTTCATTATTACCCATAAAGAGGTAGACTTCTCCTATTTGTTCCCTTACAAGAGAGTTCGAGGAATCAGCTTTTACAGCTTTTTCAAGTTCCGAAAGAGCTTCCTTGAACAATCCTTTATTCTTATAAGCAAGCCCCATAGCATAAAACCCAAACGAAGGATTTGCCTCAATCTTATCCTTTGAAACAGAAAGAAAATCCTCGTAGCCTTTTCGTTTATAAAAACCTAAGCTTAAATTGGCTTCTGTTTTTGCAAAACGGGGATTTAAATTTATTGCTTTCTTTGCTGCTTTAGTAGCTTCGTCGAATTTTCCCTCCTCGCCATATGTAAAAGATAATAAGTAATAAGATTCAGCATCTTTAGGGTCAAGTCGAATTGCTGTTTTTAACTCCTCTATAGCTCTGGGAAATATTCCTAAATTATAATAGACTTCGCCCAGGTATTTATGAGCAGGACCATTATTCTTATCTATACGTATAACCTTTTTAAACTGCTCAACTGACGGCTCATAGAATCCACTGGCTTTACAAGCAACACCCATCTCCAACAGCGCCTGAACATCAGCAGGTTTCAGTCGTAAATATTTGCTGTATTGATTGATAGCTTCGTAATAGTCACCTATACTCTTGTGAGCTTTTGCTAATTGCAGTCTTGATTCGTAGTCATCCGGGTCTTCTTCTATTCTATTTTTTAAATGTTCAATTTGTTCATCATAATACCCCGTACTTCTATAAATATAATCGAGGTTGTTTTTTGCCAGGGTGAAGTGCGGGTCTATTTCAAGGGCATTTTTCAACTCTTCCACTGCTTCCTTTACCAAACCCTTATTATAGTAAACAACGGCTAGATTATTGTGTGAGCCTGAATCTGTAGGCTCGATTTTTTTGGAAAATAATCTTAAGAGCTTCTTTTCTTGTTCAGATATTTCCATTTCAAAAAGTTACAAGAGATTCATCGCTTTTAAAATACTGCTCAGACTTTCAGAATCCGGTATTAATAAAAGGTAAGCTTCCAATCGCTTATCCGTATCTTTAAAATAAAAGATACTTTTTACACAGAAGACGAATTCTTCTCCGGCAGTAAATTCGAGATAAGCACTTGAAATTATTACTCTAAAGTCGTCCCACACAATTACCGGTACGGAAGGCAGTAACATCAGCCCGAGGAATTCAGAGATTGCGCTAAGGTAAGAACTGCAAAGGATATTAGCTACTTCTTTGAGCGAAGAAATTCCCATTTCGTCAATTTCCGAATAGTCCGATATCTCTTTGTCAAGCAATATACCAACAAGAAGCTTTGCGTCTTTATCGTCTAACACTACAAGATTTCTGCCCGTAGCATCACCGAAAAATTTCGTGAGAGAAGCAACAGCAATACTTCCCTTTAAATTTAATATTTCAGACGTCTTCTCAATCGGAAAGATTTCGATCTCCGGCACTTTAACTTCGACTTCCTTATGTAACATTTGGCTTAAAGCTGTTGCAGCATGCCCACCACCAATATTGGCAGCCTCTTTTATTCCATCTAATTGCAACTCTTTAAGATCCTGTATTTTCATAACTCCTCCTATATCTTAGAGCGGGTAAGTCCAATATTAAACAAGGTTTCCCGTTTCCAATCATAGTGATTCCTATGTATCCTTTAATTTTATCGATTGGGGAAGGCAAAGGTTTAACAAGTGCTTCCGTACTCCCTCTAAAAGTACCCCCAACGATAGCGAAACGGTCGTTTTCAACTTCCACAACAACGCATGGCGCACCTTGATTTCCATTACTTGAAAAATCCTCTTTTAGAATGTCGGCAAGATGATAAACCGGAAGAATTTCTCTCCTGAGCAACATCACTTCCTTTCCCATAAGTTGTGACATAGAATCCTTTGTTACTGTTAACGTCTCATCAACAAAAGTCATTGGTAAGGCGAACAATTGATTATTCAAACCTAATAGATAAACTTTAATTATTGACATCGAAAGAGGCAATTTCATTGATATAGTAGTTCCTCCATCTTTTTCCGTAGTGATATTAACACTGCCTCCTACTGAACGCACAAGTTTTCTGACTACATCCAGTCCTACTCCTCGCCCGGAAACTTTATCTGCTTTTTCTTTTGTCGTAAAACCAGGCATAAATAAGAATCTGAGAATTTCTGCTTTTGAAAGGGACTCAATTTCTTCTTCTTCGACCAATCTTCTCTTGAATGCGGCAAGGAGAACTTCTTTTTCATCTATTCCCTTTCCGTCATCACTTATCTGTATTAAGATATCTCCCTTTATACTTTTGGCTGAAACAGTTATTTTCCCCACTCTATACTTGTTCAACTTCTCTCTTTCTTCCGGAGTTTCAATTCCATGAGAAATTGAGTTTCGAATAAGGTGAATCAAGGGGTCGCTTATACCTTCGAGAAGAGAACGATCAACTTCAATATCCGCTCCAAAAATTTCAATATTCACTTCTTTTCCCAACTTCCTGCTTAGATCTCTAACATAACGAGAAAATTTATTAAAAATTAATGCGAGGGGAACCAATCTAATGTTTGTAATAACCTCCTGTAATTCCTTAACACTCCTATTATGAAGTTCTAAAACCCCTTCGAACTTTTCTTCGCCAAAATTTCTGACGATTTCGGATAATTGGGATGTGGTAACAACTAACTCACCTACAAGATTTTGCATACGATCCATCATATTTACGTTTACTCTTATTCCCTCAATACCACCGGGCAAAGCTTTCTTATCTCTCTTTTGATCTTCTAATTTAACTATCTCAACTTCATCCATGGAAGCAATTAGATCTAGAATTTTTTCGGGTTCGGTGCAACGAACCTTTAATACTCTTCCGATATTGCCGGATTTTATTTCCTCGTAAGACGGTTCAAGGTTTTCGATTTTAGTTTTTCCCTCTATTGTTTGTATAATTACAGCGGCTCGAGCAGCAGGAAGAGTTACATCCTCTTTAAGCAAAATTTCAACATAGGGAAGACTACCACTACCTTCTGCCTCACTCTCTGTTTCCCCTATCTTAACTGGAGTATCCAGTGTTGCCAGAAGATGCTCAATTCTATCGATACCTTTGAATACCTCGTCAATAACCTCAACATTGACTTTCTCTTTTTCTTCATCTTTAAAAATTTCCAGCTTTTCTTCAAGATCATGCGAAATTGTTTCTATTTCAGTGTAACCAAGCGAAGCAGCCATTCCTTTAAGTGTATGAAAAATCCTGTAAACCTCCGCGGTTATTTTTTTGTTATTTGGTTCTTTCTCAAGTTCAATTATTATTCTATTCAGTTTACCTAAATAATCACTGCTTTCTTCTTTAAATAGTTTTATATATTCTTTTCTCTGTTCTTCCATTATTTCAATTGAAGTTTATCTTTTGATACTTATTTACAGTTTTAAAACCCTCTGCACTGCTTCTATAACTCGCGAAGGTTGAAAAGGTTTAACCACATAGTCCTTTGCTCCAGCCTGGATAGCTTCAACCACTAAACTTTGATGTCCCATTGCGCTCACCACGACAATTTTCGCCTCGGAATCCAATTCTTTAATTTTCTTGATCGCATCTATACCACTCATATCAGGCATTATTATGTCCATTGTAACCAGATCCGGATGATTCTTTTCATATTTCTGGACGGCTTCACTGCCGTTTCCAGCTTCGTCACAGATTTCATAACCACCTTTTTGAAGTATATCTGCCAACATTTTCCGCATAAAAATTGCATCATCCACCACTAAAATTCTTACGCCCATTTTTCCCTCCTTACATCAAATTAATTCTTTTATATCAATAATTATATACTTTTCTTTCAATTTCACAATTCCCTTCATATACTTTGATTCTATTTCCCCTTTTAAACTGGAAGGTACATTTTTTACTTCCGAATCGGGAATTTCGTGGATATCAAGAACGTTATCCGGTCTTAAGCCAATTATTATATCGTCAATCAAACAAAGTATAATCTCCCTGGAGGTAGATGATCCTGTAAATCCTATTTTTTTTCTTAAATCGATTACCGTTATTGGCTCTCCACGGAGGTTCATTACCCCTTCGAGATATTCACTTGACAGCGGTACGGGTGTTATTTCTCTTTCTTCAACAATTTCTTTCACATTTTCCAATGGTATACCAAAGAACTTGTCCTCTAATGTAAAACTTAAAAAATTCATCATTCAATCCCAACCCATTCGTAATGAATACGATTCAGTAAACTCGGCTTAAATCCAAAAACCCTATCACTGACCAGCAAGTAATTAACTTCATGTATCAAAAAAATCCATGGAGCATCTTCTACTATCATTTCTTCCGCCTCCCGATATAATCTTTTCCTTCGCATTGGATTTATTTCTCTTGCACTCTCCTTTATTTTATTATCCAAAACTTTATTAGAATAAAAAGTTAGATTCTCTCCACCAGCTGATGCAGAGTGGAAAAGACGAAACAAAAAATCGTTAGGGTCAACATTCTGCGGCATCCAGGTAGTTAAAAACAATTCTGTCTTACCTTCCCGAAGTTTCTTCATGAATTTTGCCCAGGGTTTTTGATCAATCTTTATTTTAACTCCAATACGAGAAAAAACCTCCTTTAGAAATTCCGCTCTTTTTACCTGAACAGGAGTGTCACATACCAGGAGAGTATACGACTCGGGCAACCCCCCCTTAAACCCTGCTTCTTCAAGAAGTTTTTTTGCTTTATTCAAATTATATTCATACCCTTCCTTTTTAGAATCATATGTACATAGCCCTGCCGGAAATATTCCTTTAACGATTTCACCAAAACCCGAAGAGGTCTCCTCTATCATAGCTTTATTATTAACCGCATAATTTAACGCTTGACGAACTTTCTTATCCGAGAAAGGAAGATCTTTCATGTTAAAGTTGAATCCAAGGTAATTTACATTTAAATTTTTACACGGAAATAGATTCTTGCTTAAATTATTATCGCTTTTAAGACCCGGAATGTTTTCCAAATCGACTTTTGCCATATCCAGTGCACCGCTTCTGAATTCCTCTATGGGATTGCCTCCTAACTTAAAAACCAATCTCGACAAATAGGGTTTGCCCATGAAATAATCGGAATGTGATTCCAAAATTATTTTCTCTCCTTTCTTCCAATTCTGCAATTTAAAAGGTCCTATCCCAACGATGCCATCTTCTGCGGAATCTCTCGGGATTATAGATGAACCAATTGCAGCTAAATTAGAGAGAAAGGAATTATAATTATCATTCAATTGGACTGAAAAAGAATATTTCCCTTTAATATCGATTTCTCCAATCGAGATTAAAGCATTTATTTTATCTTTATCTTTCAATCTTTCAAGCGCGAATTTTACGTCTTCCGATTCGATATTTCTACCTTTATGAGCTCTGATATCCTCCCTTATCACAAAATCCCATCTCCTAACATCCTCCGATAACTCCCATCTTTCTATAAGCATTGGGTAAACCTTACCTGAAAAACCATAATCAAACAATCCCCGATGAATAAGATAAATGATTTCACCGGCTATCGGATCTTCAACTTGATATGGGTTCAAAGTATCCGGTTCTCTTTGAAGGTGAACTGTTAAAGTAGAGGCTTTTCCTTCTGCTGTAACATCTAAAAGACTTAAGTTTTTCCAATGCTGGTCCTGAGCCAGGTTATCGGTAAGGCTCTTTTCTTTATCCAGGCTTCCTTCAAGTGTTTCAACCATTTCCGTGTATTCTTCTAATACTTCGGCCACGGAAACAAAAGAAGAACCTATCTCTCCTACCACATCCTCCTGTTTATCTATAAAAGGACGGATACTGGAAGAAACTTCCGCCAAAGTTTCAATCTGATCTTTATTTTCCTGGAATGCCACTTCACTTTCGTTAACAATATCCTTAAGTCTATTTATCGTATTCTCAAGTGTCAGAGTTGTCCTTTTTAAGTCTTCGATTTTCTCATTTACAGGGTTAAAGAATCGCCACAATTTATCCCCTAATTTTGAGTAATCACTGGAAAGTTTTTGCATCTCATCGACAATTGCCGGAAGACCAGTAATATCACCGGGAATTCTTGACGCTTCTATTTTACCGTAAAGAGAAATGACCCTTAACTGTTCAGTAAAATCTCCTACGTTTTCAACCAATCTCCCAAGACCCGAGGAAATCCTGGATAAGTTTATCTGAATGCTCGCCACCTCATCTATACCTTTTGACTCCTTTTCTATAAATAATTGAACATTCTCTATATTGCTTAAGCACATTTTTGCCTGATACTGTGCTTCTTTAATAATTTCTTTAACTCCTTCAATTTCTCGTCCAATCATACCAAGCATTTTTTTCATGTCTTCAAGTTCAGATAAATTAATATTACTACGTGTTGGAGTCGAACTCAGGGTTACAACGCTAAGTTGACTATAACGATCGAGATTAGAAACCTTTTTTAAAGCTAAGTCTATCTGTAAAATACTTGCAGGAAGAAAGTCCGACCCCTTTTCGGCTAAATATCCAAAAACATCTATATGATTTTTAAGGATTTCTCTTATCGTTTCCTTTTGTGAAAGTAAAAGATCTATTTCCACCAACTTCATCAGGCAATCTCTGGACAAAGAAAGTAAAAAGTTGGCTGTTTCTTCAATATCTCGTCTTTTTATATCTATAGTTTCAAGCAAACTCAACAATCTATCGGATGTATCCATAATAAGAGAAATTTTATCCCTCACTTCATCGGAACTTTGCTTTAACTCATCCGCATTTCCAACAAAATTAGTAAGGCTTTCCCTTATTGCCCCAAATTTCTCTGTGGCTTCTTTAGATCTCTCCTTTAAAGATTCCAGCCTATCCACCATCTCTCGTACAATTTCCAATGATTTTCCCGTCAATCTTCCTAATTCTTCGGCTACTACCTCAAACCCCTTTCCCAGAGCCCCAGCCTGGTAGGCTTTGATTTCAGCGTTCCTGGCTGTATTACCCGATGCTTCGTTAAGTTCCTGTAGATTCGATACAATTGTGTTTATTTCTTCCCTTTTACTTATTAATTCCTCCAATTTTTGACTCAAAGTAATGGTACTGTCATTAAAAAAGCGAATTTTATTCATCACTTCGCTAATAAGACTAAGTCCAAAAGATAATAACTCTTCACTTTTCCTTACGGTCATCCTGAAAGAGTCCGAACCTTCATAAATAACATACATAGAAGCATATAGATTCTTCAACTTTTTCCTTATTTCCGCGAGCCCTTCTGATGACTCCATTTGTTTGGTTGATAGTTGACTCCATAAAGAAGAAGTCTCTTTGGATAAATCTTCTAATCTATCTATGTATTCTTTAACAGTATCATTTGCTTCCATATGTTTTTGTGCTATTAAATTATCAATAAATGTCTTAATTGTCAAGAGTTTAATATTGTTTACGCTATTTGCTGACGACTGTCGACTAACAAAAAAAACAAAAAAACTAAAGAAATTTTTACCACAGAGAACACAGAGATTTTATTTTTTCAAACTAAAACCTAAGATATTGCCACTGATTAACACTGATTTGCACTGGATTGCCCAACTCCCCTCCATATTTTTTCGTTTTTCCACTCAACCACTCAACAATTTAACGACTAAACTTAGATTTGCAAAATCTACGATAGGAACAACAAATTGCACAAATATCACGAATTTTTTAAGTTTTTTTATTTTTTGACTCATGACTCACGATTCATGACTCAAGACCTGGATGTCTATTCATTCTCATCACCCTTCTTGACATTTTTATCTATAATAATATTTTAAACAAATGAAAAAAATAGGCAAAGAAATTCTAAAAATCTTAATAACAGTTATACTTTTTTATTATCTGTTTAAAAATAAAGTCCCGTTAAGCGAAGTAATACAAAATATAAAAAATATAAATCTTCTGTATTTCATGACAATCATTGTTTTCCTCTTACTTTACTATTTCATTTTTTCACTACGTTGGAAGTTCCTCCTTAAAGCTCAAAAAATCGATATTTCACTTTTGAGGAGCAATCTATATATACTTGTTTCTTTTTTCTTCAACAATTTCCTGCCAAGCGGATTGGGAATGGATTTTGTGCGTTCTGCATACGCCGGGGGAAAAGAAAACTTTGAAAAAGCCTTAGGAGCATCCATAATGGAAAGATTTCTCGGAATGACGGGGATGATGCTAATAGGCATTATAGGCATCTTCTCATGGAAACGGGAATTCGCAAAACTTTATATCTACTTTGGGCTGATTCTATTTATTTTATTCGTATATTATCTTTTCACTTCCTTAAAAATCACATGGCTAAAAGAAAAACTGCTCTCCGTTAAATTCCTAAATTTAGGTGATTCCATAAGAGAGTTTTATAGGGCTTTTAAAATATATAAAAGTAAAAGAAAAACAATAGTCGCGGGGATTGGCTATTCGATTTTAATTCAGTTGGTTGTAATCCTCATCAATTATTTTATAGCTAAAGGATTATCTATTCCGATTCCCATTTTTGCGCTACTCGCATATATTCCTATTATAACCGTAATAAGTCTGATTCCGATAACCATCAACGGATTAGGGATCAGAGAAGTGGCTTACGTCTTCTTTTTTTCTTCTCTTAACATAGCAGAAAGTGAAGCGTTTTCAATATCTCTCGTTTTCTTTGTCACCTCCGTTGTAGCAAGCTGCGCGGGCGGTATTGTTTTCCTTTTCTTGAAGAAACCGGAAAAAAGATGAGTGTATTGATTATTGCCGGATTTGACCCAAGCGGCGGAGCCGGTATTTACAGAGACATCTCTGTATTCAAGTCTTTAGGAATACCCTCCGAAGCCATCCCAACAGCTCTAACTGTCCAGACTTCAGAAAAAGTTTTCAGCACATCATCTATACCAATTAAAAATATAAAAGAATCACTGGAATCATTAAAGAAAATCCGCGGAGTCAAAATCGGTATGCTTCATAACGAAAAAGTAGTCAAAGTAGTTTCTTATTTCTTAAAAGAAAGAAAACCGGAATATGTAGTTCTTGACCCGATAATCAATTCCTCCTCCGGTTATCCTTTAATTTCTGAAAAAGGTCTTAAAGAAATGAAAAAGTCCTTAATCCCGATATCCACTTTCATAACACCAAATCTTGCGGAAGGTAAATTGCTAACGGGTGAAAAAGTTCCTGAAAAGATAGTAAAAAACCTGCACGCAACGGGCGTAAAATACGTTATATTAACGGGAATAGAAGAGAAAGATGACCTTTTTTACGACGGAAAGAAAATAGAGTTGATAAAAGGTTCAAAAATAGATTTCTCATTCCACGGTTCCGGATGTTTTTATTCGTCTTATCTTCTCGGAGAACTAATTCTGGGCTGCCGACCCCTCGAGGCAGCTGAAAAAGCTAAAGAAGCAATCGAGGAATATGCAGAAAGTCCAATGTCCTACGTCCAAAGTCCAAAGTCGGAACCAAAAACAACTAATTAACTAATCAACCAATTTACTAATAACCAATAACGATTCTTCGGATCGTTATTACCAATTATCCCAGATATTCAAGAACTATTTTCAGCATTCGCCATATAGGTTCAGCGGCTCCCCAGAGAAGCTGATCTCCTACGCTGAAAGCAGCAAGGAATTCCCCACCAAGGTTCATTTTCCTGACACGCCCGATCGGAACGGTTAGGTTGCCCGAAACTGCAGCCGGGGTAAGCTCTGCAATAGTCTCTTGGTAAGTATTGGGTATTACCTTTACCCACTGGTGAGCTTCTCTGAGCATACTCTCTATCTCATCAAGAGGGATATCTTTTTTCAATTTAATGGTAAATCCCTGACTATGACATCTCATAGCGCCTATACGAACGCAGATACCGTCCACGGGAATCGGCTTTTCGGTCTGTAAAATTTTATTGGTCTCTTCCATACCTTTCCACTCTTCTCTGGTCTGTCCGCTATTCATAGCAGAATCGATCCACGGAATAAGACTTGCAGCAAGAGGGACCTTAAACACCTCGACAGGTAGAACCCCCTTACGCAACTGCTCCGTTATAACCCAGTCCAGTTCAAGAGCAGCAACCGAAGGCTTATTTAACAACTCCTTTACAGAGTCACTAAGCGCGGACATTTGTCGTACAAGCTCTATCATATTTTTAGCTCCGCCGCCCGAAGCAGCCTGATAGGTCATAGAAGAAATCCATTCTATACAATCATTTTTAAACAGTCCGGAAAGAGCCATAAGCATCAAACTCACGGTACAATTACCGCCGATATAAGAACGTACCTCCGAAGCAAGAGCTTCATTAATGACGTCTCTGTTTACGGGGTCAAGAATGATAATGGAATCTTCCTCCATCCGGAGTTTCGAGGACGCGTCTATCCAGTATCCCTGCCAGCTGTTTTTTCGCAGGGTCGGATAAACTTTCCCGGTATAATCACTTCCCTGACAGCTCACAATAATATCCAATTCCGAAAGAATGCTCAAATCAAAAGCATCTTGAAGCTTCGGTATATCCATACCTATCGAAGGCCCGTCTTGTCCTACTTGGGAAGTAGAAAAGAATAAAGGTTCGAAACCTTTAAAAGCATCTTCTTCTTTCATTCTTTGCATTAACACCGACCCAACCATTCCTCTCCACCCAACAAAACCAACTCTAAACATTTAAATTGCCTCCTTTTAGCACGAAGTATAATAGTTAGCTTTCTGTCTTTGTCAAGGGAAATTAGGTTTCAGGTCTTGGGTTTTAGGTTTTAGAGCTAAAACCGACCGCAGACCGATGACAGATGACCGACTAAAAAATTCAAATACAAGAACTAAGAACAGAGTCATGATTCGTGCGTCAAAGTTTAGGATTTGGGATTTGGGGGTTGGGATTTAGTTAAAACAACATAATTTTTTTCTGTGTGTTCTCTGTGTGTTCTTTTTTCTCTGTGCTCTCTGTGGTAAATTTTTTTTGAGAAACATAGGGTTGACTTTTCCCTTATATCCCTTAATAATCCCAGAGAAAAAAAGGAGTTCAAAAATAAATGATTACTCACACATTAGGATTCCCGCGAATAGGGATTAAAAGAGAATTAAAAAAGACGATAGAAAGTTACTGGAAAGGCAACCTTTCCGAAGAAGAACTTTTTCTTGCGGCAAAAACCTTGAGAAAAAGACACTGGCAACTGCAGAAAGAAAACGGTATCGACCTTGTTCCGGCTGGAGATTTTTCGCTTTACGACCAGATGCTTGATATGACGGTAACCCTGGGAGCAGTACCCCGGCGTTTTAACTTCGAGGGCGAAACTGTCGATATCAAAACTTACTTCGATATGGCAAGAGGAAAAGCAAAGCAAGGTGATGCCAACGCAATGGAAATGACAAAATGGTTCGATACAAATTATCACTTTATGGTTCCCGAATTCGAACCCAATCAAACTTTTAAACTTTCAAGCGAAAAGATTTTCGAAGAAGCAAAAGAAGCAATCGATGAAGGACTTAACGTAAAACCCATACTGCCCGGACCTCTTACATACATCTTTCTCGGAAAAGAAACCGAAGCGGTCTCCGACCGTTTTAATTACCTGGATTCAATATTAAAAGTTTACGAAGAAATTCTAACCCGCCTTTCCGAAAACTGCGAGTGGATTCAGCTTGATGAACCCATACTCGTTCTTGACCTGGACACAGAAATAAAAAACCATTTCAAAGAAACGTATGAAAGATTAACAAAAGCAGCCGGCTCGATGAAAATATTACTTGCAACTTATTTCGGAGCATTGGGCTCTAATGAAGACCTCACGCTTTCCCTACCTGTATCAGGCTTACATCTTGATCTCGTAAGAGCTCCGAATCAATTAGATTCGGTTTTAAAAAATATTGATTCAGAGAAAATTCTCTCTCTGGGGTTAGTAAACGGTCGAAACATCTGGAAAACGAATTTAGATACGGCAATAAGCACGGTAAAGAGGGCTTCGCAAGCCCTCGGCAAAGAACGTATAATGCTCGCTCCTTCCTGCTCTCTTCTGCACGTACCGATGGATCTTGACGAAGAAACCGCATTATTACCCGAAATAAAGAATTGGATGGCTTTCGCAAAGCAAAAATGTAACGAATTGCATATAATACGCGGCGCGGCTCTCGGAAAAGACGTCGGAGAAGAATTAAATGCAAATCGAGAAGCTCTCCAATCAAGAAAAGAAAGTCCTTTAGCTACAAATAAATCCGTACAGGAAAAACTGCAAAATATATCAAAAGAAATGCTTTCCAGGAAATCACCATTTGCCGCGCGTATAAAGAAACAGAATGAAAATCTGGATTTACCGCTGCTTCCTACAACAACTATCGGTTCCTACCCTCAAACAAAAGAAATTCGTCAAATCCGTTCAAAATTCAAAAAAAGAGAGATATCCGAAGAAGATTACACAAAGAGCATGGAAAACTTCATAAAAGAAACGGTCGACAAACAGGAAGAATTAGGGCTGGACGTTCTTGTTCACGGTGAACCGGAAAGAAACGACATGGTCGAATATTTCGGAGAACAGCTTAAAGGTTACTGCTTTACTAAAAACGGATGGGTGCAGAGCTACGGAACAAGATGCGTGAAACCGCCTGTTCTTTACGGAGACGTATTACGTCCGGAGCCTATGACAGTTAACTGGATTAAATATGCCCAATCCCTAACAAAAAAACCGATGAAAGGAATGTTAACCGGACCTGTCACAATCCTCTGCTGGAGTTTTGTTCGTGACGACCAGCCGCGTAGCGAAACCTGTAAGCAGATTGCGCTCGCGTTAAGGGAAGAAGTCAGAGAACTCGAAGAATCCGGAATCAAAGTCATACAGGTCGATGAACCCGCCATAAGAGAAGGTCTGCCTTTAAGAAAAAAAGACTGGGAAGACTATCTGCAATGGGCAATCGATTGTTTCCGTATTACAACCTCCGGCGTTAATGACGAAACACAAATACACACTCACATGTGTTATAGTGAATTCAACGATATTATCGAATGGATAGCAAAAATGGACGCTGACGTAATAAGCATAGAAGCGAGCCGTTCGAAAATGGAATTACTAAAAGCTTTTGAGGATTTTCATTATCCCAACGAAATCGGTCCCGGTGTTTACGACATTCACAGTCCCCGTATACCTTCAAAGGAAGAAATGAAAAGCTTAATCAAAAAAGCGATAGAGGTGATACCTTTAAAAAACCTCTGGGTAAACCCGGACTGCGGGCTAAAAACCAGAAACTGGGACGAGGTTATTCCGTCACTCAGGAATATGGTAGAGGCGGCAAGGGAACTACGACTAAGTTGAATAGTTGAATTGTCAAATAGTAAAAAAAACAAAAACCAATATCTCACACGGAGACACGGAGGCACAGAGAAAAAAAATTAATTTTTTCTTTTTTTTCTAATTAACCAATTTACTAATTGACTAATCACTAATTTCTATATCCCTAAATCCCAAATTCTAAAAT
>CAZRYJ010000015.1:0-24290 GCA_964604245.1 uncultured bacterium
TTGCGCCGTAAACATCGTCGAATTTTAAGAACGATTCGACCATAGTGTCCAGTTCTCTACAGCTCACCTCATACAGTTCTTTAAGTGAGTTATGGGATTGTATCATCAATTGTCCCAGTTCATTTAAATTTCCTTTTTCTAAAGAATCTACAGCTTTTTTTACTCTTTCGTTTTCGTAAATAACGTGCGTGCATCTTTTTCTTATAACTTCAGGAAGTTTATTTTTATATTTTTCAAATTCTTGTTTATTTATATCGTTAAGATTAAAAATATTTGGTTTGTTTATATGTTTTTGCAGTATTTCTAAACCTTGGTTGCATTCTTTGACTCGTTGATTATAAGCGGATTTTGCCAGTGTTCTCTCTTTTTTTGTGTTGCCAATTATTATTGAAGCATCTTTTGCGCTGTGAAAAGGGATCAATCTGTGTTTTAATGTTGTGCAGTTTAATAGTATAGCATTGTTTTCTTTGCCGAAGGTAATTATAAATTGATCCATTATTCCGCTTTTCACACCGATAAATTCATTTTCTCCTTTTCTGCATAATATTGGAATTTTTTCCTTCTCGATGTTTTGTTCTGATAGTTCCAGTAAACATTTCATTGTTAAAACTTCGATTGCGGCGGAAGAAGAAAGTCCACTGGCTAGAGGGATATTCCCGTCAAAAACTATATTTGCTCCGCTTAATTTTATACCCTCTTTTTCTAACGCCCAGGCGGTACTTAGAGGGTAATTTGCCCATTCTCTTTTTTGTTCGTATTTGAGTCCATCGAGAGAGGCCGCAACTTTCTTTGAGAAATTCTGTGATTTAAGATAAACTTTTCTGTCTTTCCTTGCTTTTGCTGCGGCAAGTATGCTAAGATTTATGGCTATCGGTAAAACATAACCGCCGTTATAGTCTGTATGTTCTCCTATAAGATTAATTCTACCGGGAGCATTGAAAATGCTTATTCCTTTTGGATCTGCAAATACATTTTTGAATTCTTTTTTAATCTTGTCGATTCTTGTTTGTAATAATTTATCCGTTGTCATAGGCTTTTTTTAATGTTTTTCGTAATTCTTCTGCCTTTTTTTCCGGAGAAGTGGGATTGCCGTGTGTCCAGGAACCTGTTTCGGAACTGGCATTAAATTTTTGCGTTTTTTCGTTTCTAAGAGGCGGATAAAATTCAATATGAAACTGATAATAAGAATAATCTTTACCGTCTGTAGGTTTTTGATGAAAACACATCATGTAAGGGAAGTCTCTTTCAAAGAGATGATCGTAAGTGTTGACTATTCTTTTTAAAGATTTGCCTAATTGAATTTTTTCCTCACTATTTAATTCGTCGATAGATAATCTTTTTTCTCTCGGAATAATAAAAACCTGATAGGGGTAATCAGCGAAGTAAGGTACAAAAGTGACAAAAAAATCATTTTCATCCACGATTCTTTTTTTCTGCTTCAACTCTTCTTTTAGAATTTCAAGATAAAGATTTTTCTTTTCTTTTTCATAATATTCCCTGCAGGAAGAAAGTTCAAGCTCTATTTTTTTAGGAATAAACGGAAACCCATAAATCTGCCCGTGGGGATGGGTTATAGTTACTCCAACTTCCTCACCTCTATTCTCAAATATGAAAACATAATCGATAAAGTCCTTATTTCCTAGTTCGACATATTTGTCCACCCATAAGTTAATGAGCTTTTCAATACTTTCGATTGGTAGTTCTCCAAGAGAACTTTTATGCTCCGGAGAATATAAAATTACTTCACACTTACCATAAGATTTTGCGTTTCTGAAAATTGAGGAGTCGGAAGGAGTAAGCTCAGGAGGATCAGGGCTTAGAATAGGCCAATCATTATCATAAGATAAAACTTCATATTCGTCTGCGACCTTATCTGATCCCGGACAGAAAGGGCAATAATCCTCCGGTGTGAGAGGTCTGTTTTGTCTCTCAGTTGATACCATGACCCACCATTTGAGAACAGGATTCCACCTTAATTCATACATCGATTTTTATTTAATTTTCCCCCTTTAAAACATAATAGTGTTTACCATATAAGATTCTTCTGCTAATTGGGTATGGGCTAAAGGTGCTAAACTCTGTTTATTATACTAAATATAAAAAAAAAATCAAGAGAAAAAGGATAAGAATAAGGAGCTTATTAGCCTAAGGATTCGGCTTGCTTCTGTAATTCAATTAACTTTGTAGAAATTTTTCTGGATATCTGTCTTCTTTCCAGAAACCCGAGAACCCTATTATCAGCTGAAACAACAGGCAGATATTCGAGGTTATAACGATTTAAAATCTCTTCTACTTCAATCATTGGCAGATCGTACGAAGCTTTAGAGACAACCGGTTCCATTAAATCATAAGCCAAAAGAAAGGAATTCAGTCCTGTTGTCATAAGTGAGTTTTTTATGTGATCAACAGTGATAACGCCGAGCAATTCCTTGTTTTTGTTTACAACCGGATAATAGAGATTATCCGTTTCGCTAAAAGTTTTCAATATTTGCGCCAACGACATATTCTCGTAAATTAGAGGAATAGCTGTATCCATAATGTCTTTTGCTTTACTTTCTCTTATTATGTCCTCTTCGGTAATATTCAAGCCTGCTTCACCGGCTCCCGTTATTGCTATTCTCATTGCCAGAGGTCCCACAATTTGAACGACAAAGGTTGTAGTTGTTATAATTACGACTATCGAATCCCCAATTTCTCCCGGAAAACGTTGTGATGCAAGTATTGACAAACCGATTGCTACGCCAGCCTGACTAAACAGGCACCAGGGTAGATATTTTTGTACTGTTTTAGGAGCTTGTGATATCCTTGCTCCTAAATTTGCTCCCAGTCCTTTGCCTAATGTTCTTCCAATCAGATATACAATAGCAATCAGGATTATCGGGAGAGTCAGCTTTTCCAGGTTTAATTTAGCCCCGAAAAAAGTAAAAAACAGGATGTAAAGAATTGGCATCAGTTCATTAGTCGATTCAAAAACTTCTTTGCTTTTTCTTGGAAGGAAATTGGTCGTGAAAACTCCCGCCGCCATAGCCGATAAAAGTATATCGCATTCTACTAATTTTGAAATGCCGAGGATTAGCACAATTATACCGAGTGAAAAAGTAATTATTCCGTATTTATCACTGATTTTCCTCACAATTAAAGATAAGAACAAGCCTCCGAGAACTCCTATCCCAACCGAACCACCAATTTCGTATAAGATATGGAGAAAGATTGAAGATATTGCTGTTGCACTCGTGCCTATAATTGCAAAAGTGATACTTGAAGCAAAAGCAAATAAAACGAGACCCAGTCCATCATCCAATCCCACGATCCCCAAAATGGTTGTGGTCAAAGGACCTCGTGTTTTATATTCCCAGAGAACGTCAGTCGTAGCTGCAGGAGCAGTTGCAGAGGCAATTGAACCGAGCAATAAACCTAACGCCCAGATGAAGCTTGTGTTATCAAAAAATAAATTGCCGACCAGGACCACAAGAAGGGTAACAAGGACAAAAGCGAGAAGCCCTTCCGAAAGTAATATGTTGATAAATTGTTTGCCATATTTTTCGAAAATCTCCTTTTTTAACTCTCCTCCAATTAGAAAGCCTGTGATTCCCAGTACGAAAATATTAAAGAAAGAAAATGAAGAAAGCATTTGTTTGTTTATGATTCCTAAAACAGAATCACCAAGAAAAAAACCAATTACAATAAAAGCGATAACCTGAGGTATTCTAAATTTTTTGAAAAGGCGCGATCCGGTTGTCCCCAACAAGATCGTTAACCCCATAAGTATTAAAATGTTTAGTTTAGATTCAATTACCATTTTATCTTCAGGAGCTTAGAATCTCATAAATTTCCTTTTCGTTCTTAGCTTCAATTAACTTTTCTCTGACTCCATGATTCTTTAATTTTGAAACGATAAGAGAAAGAAATTTAATATATGATTTATGTTGTCCCTCACCGGCAACTATCATCACAACTATTTTAACGGGAACGTCGTCGATTGTTTCATAATCTGTTATGTTTTGTTTGCTAATGCCTACTGCCACAATTAAGTCTTTGATACCTTTGATTCTTACATGTGGTACGCCGATCCCGAGACCGATTCCAGTACTCATCAATTTTTCTCTATGAAATATAGCTTCTTTTATTTCTTTCCTGTTGCCTAATTCTCTATTCTTGCAAATTGAATCTATTAGTTCAAGCAGAACTTTTTCCTTCGTTTTACTTTTAAGAAAAGAAATTAATTTTTTGTCTGTATAGTCTTTTAATTTCAATGTTTCCCTCCAAAAAATTAAAATACAGAAACTCACTTTCTCTTTGAGTTTACTTAAGATTCATTAAAACAGTTATAAAGATAAGAAAACATCATTTTCCTCTTTGTGCCTTGGTGACTTTGTGGCTAATTTTTTTAATAAAAAAAATGCGTCAGGGAGGTCTTGAACCCCCGACCCGCGGATTAAGAGTCCGCTGCTCTGCCAACTGAGCTACTGACGCATCTGGGTGAATGAGGGGACTCGAACCCCCAACCCCTGGAGCCACAGTCCAGTGCTCTAACCACTTGAGCTACACTCACCATTTATATACACGCCTGGAGGGACTCGAACCCCCAACCACCGGATTAGAAATCCGGTGCTCTATCCAGTTGAGCTACAGGCGCCTTCGGGGTGAGTGGATTCGAACCACCGACCCCCTGCTCCCAAAGCAGGTGCGCTAACCAGGCTGCGCTACACCCCGCAATTATTTACAAAAACTTTTGATTTTATCTTTTTCCCCTTCGATATAATCAAAAACTTTCTGCAGAGCTATCTTTCTATGACTGATACTGTTTTTCTCTTCATCGCTCATCTGTCCAAAAGTTTTATTATAACCATCGGGTAAAAAAATCGGGTCATATCCAAAACCCTTATTTCCAATCTCTTCTTCAGTGATTTTTCCGCTTACTTTTCCTTCAAAAAACTTAAAGAAATCTTCACTCATAACTAAAGTAATTACTGTTCTAAAATAAGCTTCTCTACTACTCTTTCCCTTTAGTTCTGAAAGCAATTTTTTCCTGTTGTTTTCATCCCCACCTCCTCCATATCTTGCAGAATAAACTCCTGGTTTACCACTAAGGGTTTCTACAAATAACCCGGTATCCTCTCCAATTGTACAAATATTCACTTTCCGGAAATACGCAATAGCTTTTTTAAAACTATTGTCGTGCAGGGTATTTCCGTCCTCCAATATATCAAGATCAAGTGCCATGTCAATAGGACTTAATATTTCTATCGAGTCCTTACAAATTTTTTTTATTTCTCTAACTTTACCTCGATTCTTCGAAGCAACGAGCAATCTCATTCAACGGTTATTTCGGAAGCTACCACCCAAGCACCTCTATATGAAGCACTCAGCTGATTTTTATATTGTGTTGCTTCATATTTGTTAATAAAGTTCCCTACGCGAACTTTGTAAAACGGAGCTATATACTGGACGTATACACTTCTGCCCAGTGAGCCGCGTGCTCTGTCTGCCGCGCCGTTTGCCTGCATTTCACTATTGTAGGCTCCGATTTGAACTCTGTAACCTTGCCTTGTTACTGATTCACTAATAACAGGTGTTGTCTCCTCTTCTAATTCATCAAGAAAAGAAGTGGAAGATTCATCTGTAGTAGCTTCTTCGAAGATAATAGAAGAAGTGTCTATTTCTTCCGATGAGATTTCTTCGAATATTGTTTCGCCCAGAGGGACTTCATCTGCTACTGACTGTTTTTTTGCACAGCCTGCCAGTAAAAAGATTACAAAAAGCGCTACAAGGTAATATTTCATAAGTACCTCCATTTATTTGTACTTGTTTGGAAGTTGTTCAACAATTTCCTTTAACTCCTGTGTATCTGCTTTGGGTATAATTAAAGTCGCATTCTTTGTTCTGACCACTACCATCTTGGATATATCTTTGCCTACAATTATACCATTATCTGAATAAAATATATTATCATGGCAATTTATTGCAATGATGTTTCCTTTCTTGACGTTTCCTTTATCATTGGGAGATTCGATACGCTCAAGAGATGTCCAGGTTCCCACATCATCCCATATAAAGCGAGACTCAATAAGTACTACTTTTTCGCTCCTTTCCAATACACCATAATCTATAGAAATGGGGACTCCTTTTTTATAAAGGATTTTTATATTTTCTTCGTTAGGGTTTTTTCGAAGAGCGTCTATATATTCCGAAATTTCCGGACGGGATTTTTTTATTTCATCAAGTATCGTCGTGGCTTTCCAGAGAAAAATGCCGCTATTCCAAAGAAAATTTTTACTTTTTAAATAATCGCTAGCTGTTTTGATTTTCGGTTTTTCGGTAAACCTTTTTGCTTTCATTGCGGAGTCTTCTAATTTCTGTCCTCTCTCTATATATCCATAGCCGGTTTCCGGTCTCGAAGGTACAATTCCATATGTTACAAGATATTCTTTTTCTGCCCACTTAATCCCTTTTTTAATGGTTTTTAGAAATTCTTCATTATCAGAAATCCAATGATCAGAAGGAAGAACAAGCATCGTGGCGTTTTCGTTTTCTTCTAAAAGTTTTGCAGCCGATAATGCAATTGCATAAAGAGTATTCATTCCCTTTGGTTCCACCCAGATGTTTTCGCATGGGAAACCAAATTTTTTTATCTCCTTTTTCAATTTTGGAGTAGTAATCACTTTGATCCTTTCTAAAGGTGTAAGTGCTTCTATTCTCTTTCTTGTTTGAACTATAAGAGGTTCATCTCCAACAATAGGAAGAAACTGCTTTGGCTTTTTCTCGGTAGAAGCGGGCCAGAACCTTGTCCCTCTGCCCCCTGCCATTATTACTGTATAAATCATTCCTTTTCCTTTTCTATTACCCCAACTTCCTCAAGTTGGAAGCTGACTTTACCTACTTTGAGTTTGCTTTCAATCTTTACAGGTATATGTTGGGGGTCAATGGAGACCCAGATTTTTACTGGTTCCTCCGAGCCGAAAATTTTTTCTTCTTTAACCTGCGGACTCAACAAAAAAGTTCTGAATTTCCCCATAGGAACTGTAGTCCACTGTAACTGTGAGACTGGAACGATCATTTCCTGGTTTTTGCCTGAAGAATGAAAAGGAACCTTTATAGTATCACCGGGGTAGAAGGTTTGGCTGCGCATCCAGTAAAGAGCCGCAAAAATGTCTTTTGCTTCCGGTATCTTCTCCGTTCTTCTGCCATCGGTATAAAAAACCGAATCTTCGGTAAAGAGGAGAGAAACTTCATTATTGTATTTTCCTTCATTAATATTTTTTGTAAAAGAGAGTGTAGAAAATGTAGTTGTGTCTACAAATGATTTATAATAATCGTCTATTCTATAAACTATAGAAAACGCTTTCTCGGTTTTTTGGATGCATTCTATTATGTAAGCAGGTTCTCCTTCAAATTTTCCTTCTCTTATTTCCATAAAAGAATGTCCGGCTCTTAAAGGACCAAAATAAGCCCCATAGGTCAGCCGTTCGCCGGTTGGGAAAGATAGATAAATAGCCAGCATAGAGTATAAAAGCATCGGCAAAAATTACCTTTCTTTAGGTTTGTATCCCAAACGATAAAAGGGATTGACTATGCTGGAACATACATTTTTTACATGAGCAGAAACTCTTTTTAAGTGTCTCACTAAGAGTGCGTATATGATTCCTTCTTTGCTACTTAAACTGCTGTCTTCTACTAAGGTTTCCAGAAGGTCCTGACATTCTGCGATGAGTTTGGAAAGACTTTTCATTACATCTGCGCCAAGTTTTTCGTCCTGTTCATCATAAACTTTTATGGTATCTTTAAAGTGAGTCTGGAGTTTTCCTTCTAAAATTTTTATCTTTTCTATATATTTACCTTTTAAAGGCTTAGGATATTTATGGGAAATCTCAATTAAATTTTTTGAATAGTCTCCGATTCTTTCTATATCAACAACTATGGTTGCCAAAACCAGAGAAGGAGTAATGTCCTGGCTTGGATTAATGGAAAGGTGCTCCAATATTTTTTTTCTGACATCTATCTCCAGAGCGTTTAATTCCTTATCGATTGCGTATATATCTTCTTTTTCTTTCTCTTTCTCAATAACAACCCTCATCGAATACTGAAACATATTGTACGATATTTCAAGCATATCTGATACAATTTTTCCAGCTTTTTCAATTAATCCCGGACTATTTAAAATTTCTGATAGCCACTTAAACATTTCACCTCCCAATAACAAATATCGCAATTACAGGCATAACTATAAATATAGCTATTATATAGATAAATGCAAGTAATCTTTTTTTACCTGTTAATTCTCCCATTTTTTTTGCCAAAGAAATGGGAACGACTCTTAAAGGGTACCAAACAATAATGCCGAACACGTTAAAAATGGAATGGCATAGTGCTACTATTATTGCGTTAACATTTCCGGTAACAAGAGCAGCCAAAATAGTCGTTACTGTCGTCCCCAGATTTGCACCAAGAGTATAAGGAAATATTTTTTCGATTGTTGTTAGTTGGGTACCGACTAATGTAACAGCCAGGGATGTGGTTATCGAACTGGATTGAACAAAAGCAGTTAATCCCAATCCAAGAAGACCGGCAGTAAGGGCATTTCTAAAAAGGTAATGGTCAATAAGAGTCTCAAACCGCTTGGCGGAAGCTCTCCTCAAAACTTTGACGAAAAGAGTTATGGCAAAGATAATGAGAATTAACGATAAAAAGGCTGAAATCATGTAGTGCTCGCCAAACAAATTCATTATTTTGCCCGAAACAGGGTCAATTATAAAATCTAACGGGGAGTTAAAAGACATGCCTTCTTTGCCCAATAGAAAATCCGTGAGAAGCAATGAAAGACGTTCAATGGGGTGAAATAATATCTCGATGGGCAGGAAAACTATGACTGACAAAATATTAAAAATATCGTGTACAATTGCTGCCGGGAAAGCCTTTGAAAATTCTTTTTCTACAGAGAAGTGTCCGAAGGAAGTGATTAAACATGTGATTGTTGTACCAATATTTGCTCCCATTATAATAGGAATTGCGTTAGTTACTGTTATTGTGCCTGCAGCAACAAAACCAACGGTAATAGAAGTTGTAACAGAGCTGGATTGGATTACTGCTGTGGCAAGCAGTCCGATAAATAAACCCGTAAAAGGATTGCTTGTAGTACTTATCAGCATTCTTGCGAATCCTGTCCCGAAGCCCTTAAGAGAAGAGCTCAGAAGTTCTATTCCCAATAAGAATAGATACAGTAAAAATAAAGAAAACAAGCCGTCAGACAATACATTTGTTACTGACTTGCGTTTATGGAATTGCAACGCTTCTAACTCCTAAAGAGATATTGAACTCCCCGGGCAGGACTCGAACCTGCAACATCCTGATTAACAGTCAGGCGCTCTTCCTTTGAGCTACCGAGGAATGATGATAACATAATAAGAAGAATTATTTTGTCAACCTATGCGCACGATATCCTTTATTTCGTCTAAGTTCTCAAATTCATCGGATGCTCTTATTATTTCTATAGCTGTAGGTCCTCTTCCAGGACCGATCAAAAGGACTTTTTTACCTCGTCTGCTAAGAAAATGTATTAAAGGTTCAAAATCGCTATCTCCAGTTATAATAACAATTTCATCGACATAGGATGACATAGAAACGATTTCCAGAGCCATTTCTACATCCATGTTAGCTTTCACTGTCCCGTCCGGTCTATCTTTCGCCATTTTACTGAGAACTCTGTAGCCGGAAAGAGAAATAGCGTCGACTAATTTCAATCTGTTTTCGTCCATTCCTCTTATGGGAATGAGTGCCGTATATTTAAGTACTTCGCCATTCTCTGCTTTATATTTGTTGGTGAGATGTTCTTTTAATTTATCGTATCTTATCTCCGCGCCCTGCTTTTCGAAGACCTGCTGTATGTTTTGTACATCAATAAATACTGCAACTTTTTTCATAATTCCTCCTTTGTTGCATAACAATTCTAGTAATTGTTTTACTTAAAATTGTCTTTAAAACTTTCACTTTATCTCGAATCTTTCTCGCAGGATACCTTAATTTTTTAAGGGCAAGCAATCTAGATGCAAATATTTAATATTTTACCTACGATAAATATCCTTAAGTTTACAATGATATAAGCAATTTGGATTTGTCAAGGTAGGGATTTAATCTAAAAGACTATGAGTATGTGTATCAAATTCTTATAAAATATTTATCTTTTTGGATATTTATTCTCAGTCGAAAAAACTTTGTGATTTGGTGCCTTTGTGGCTAATTGATTTTTTTACTAATTGACCAATCAACTAATTCACCAATTCACTATTCTTCAGTGCTTCTCCGACGAGATAAAAAGATCCGGTTATAATTATTATATCAGAACTCGAAGCATGTTTGATTACGCTTTTTATATCCTTTTCCGGGGAGCCAGTTGTTTCAGCCATTTCTATACCTGTTTCTCGTATAGCTGTTTTTATATCGTTTAGTGGCATTTTTCTTGGGTATGGAATTTCGGTCGGAAAAACTTTCTTGACAACGGGTTTTATTTCCTGAAGCATTCCCTTAATATCTTTGCCGGAGAGGCAGGAAAAAAAAAGAAGGATTTTTTTATTAAAAACTTCTTGTATTGTTTCTTTCAAGGCTTTAATAGAGGCAACATTATGTGCTCCATCAACAATTATGTATGGCTTTTTTTTAATAATCTGAAAGCGTCCCGGTATTTTTAGATCCAGAAGAGCTTCCTTTAGTTTTTTGTTGCTTAAATTTATTCCTGCTTTTCTACAGGCAGTGATTGAAAGGCAAGCGTTTAAAGCCTGAACTTTGCCTACAAGACCACTGGATATTTCCTCTTCGCCTAATCTGAAAATTGTCCGGGTTTTATCTAAAGAGAGTACTTTATAATTTTTTATAAATTCTATATTTCCTTTTACTTCTTTCTGTAAGATTTTTTCTACTTCTTGCTCTTGCGGAGCTGAAATATTTATCTTTTCCTTTCTTAAAATCTTTGCTTTTTCCTTTGCAATTTTCCCAAGAGTTGTTCCTAGGATTTCCGTGTGATCGTAACTTATGGATGTTATTATCGATACGTCAGGGTTAAAGACATTTGTCGCGTCCAATCTTCCTCCGAGTCCGACTTCGAAAATAGAATAGTCTACTCCTTCTCGCGCAAATAACAAAAAAGCCATAGTTGTTAAAGTTTCAAATACGGATATATTAGTGCTTAATTCCGAAATTTCTTCTATAAGAGAAGTGAATTTAACTCTAGAAATAGGTTTTCCGTTTAGTCTTATCCTCTCTCTATAAGAAAGTAAATGAGGTGAAGTAAAAAGACCGGTCCTGTAACCGGCTTTCCTGCAAATCGATTCTATTATATGAGCAGTTGATCCTTTGCCTTTTGTTCCTCCTATCAAAAAGCCTTTTAATTTTTTATGGGGATTTCCGAAAAGCTTCAAGTGTTCTCTGAAATTCTTTAAGGAATTTTTGTATTTTATGCTGTCTTTTTTTTCTCTGTCAATTAAGGAAGATAGATAATTCAGGGCCTGGGGATAATTCAACTTGAACTTTTTATACTCCGAGTAAAATCCTTTCTTTCATTTCAGACACGGCTCTTTCAATTCCAACAATAAGAGAACGAGCGATTATTGAATGGCCAATATTTAACTCGTTAATTTCTTCGATCTCTGCAATATAGCCAACGTTTTGCAAGTTCAGTCCATGTCCGGCATGGACTTCAAGCCCCAGTGTTATGCCTATCTGCGCGGCATCTTCTATTTTCCGCAAATAAGCTTCGCTTGGATTTTCGCACCAGCTTCCGGTATTTAATTCGATAGCATCAGCTCCAAGTTGGGAAGAAAGTTCTACTGTCTCTTTGTCCGGTTCTATAAAGAAAGTAACTCGTATTCCGGAGCTCTTAAACTCTTCAGTGGTTCTCTGGACTTCTTTTGAAACTTTTCTAAGGTTAAGTCCTCCCTCGGTAGTTATCTCTTCTTCCCTTTCGGGTACAAGGCAGACCCAATCGGGTTTAATAGATTTTAGAAAAGCCCCGATTTCTTTATCCAGAGAACATTCTACATTAAGGTGAGTCTTTACAACATCTTTTAATATTCTTATATCTCTTTCTTTTATATGTCTTCTATCTACTCTAATATGACAGGTTATGCCGTCTGCCCCGGAAGATTCAGCCAAAAGGGCTGCCTCTACCGGGTCGGGATAAGTTACTCCGCGAGTTTCTCTTACAGTTGCCACATGATCAACGTTAACGCCCAGTCTCATCTTCCGAATATAATTTCCTGTTGGTTTCCCTTAATCTTTTAATTAAGGATTTAACAAGATTGTAAAGCATTGGAGTTTCCTGCAATTTTTCCTCCAGTTCGACGACTTCCAGAACGGAAACCGTTGTATCTTCAATAGCTATGGCTGTCGCACTTCGTGGGTGTCTATCCAGTGCGCCCATTTCACCTAAAAAATCTCCTGTTTTCAAATCGGTTACCCATTTCCCTTTCTTTGTTATCCTTACTCTTCCCTGTCTAATCAAGAACATTTCTTTCGGTATGTCGCCTTCTGAGATTAAAATGTCTCCTGTTTTGAAATGTCTTGTCTTGTCCATTATCTCTTCTTCGAGGGGACCTTTTTCTCCCATTCAACTACTATCGGTGCAACTATGAAAATAGAAGAATAAGTACCAATTACGACTCCGACAAGCAATGTTAAAGAAAAACCATGTAGTATTCTCCCGCCGAGGAAAAATAGTGATATAAGTACAAGCAGCGTGGTAAGAGAGGTTATTATTGTCCTCGCCAGCGTCTGGTTTAAGGATGAATTTATGATTTCCGGGAAAGGCTTACCTCGCATCAATTTTGTGTTTTCTCTTATTCTATCCGAAATAACAATAGAATCATTTATTGAATAACCGAGTATAGTTAAGAGTCCGGCAATTATCGGAATACTGAACTCTACGTTAGCCATTGAAAGTATCGCTACTGTTGCCAGAAGATCGTGAACGAGAGCTATAACAGCTGCAACCCCAAAGCGATAAGTAAACCGGATCGAAACGTAAATCAGAATTCCTAACATACCCAATAAAACTACCCAGATAGCTCTTGTCTGAAGACCTTTCGAAACTGTAGGACCGACAAGCTCCTGCCTCGGGAAATCAATTTTTCTATCGGAGAAATTCTCTTTTAAGTCACTCTTAAGTTTATTTAGTGAATTCTCATCGCTCTCCTGTACCTTTATCATGAAAAGATTCGCTTCTCTCTCCTTCTGTATCGTTGCTTTGTCGAAGCCAATTTTAGAGAGAGCGGCTCTCATCTCCTCGGAGGAAACAGACTCTCCTTCGAATTGTACGTCTAGAATGTAACCTCCTGTAAAGTCGACACCGTATTTGAGTCCACGATGCACTGTAAGTGAAATTAAACCGCTTAAGATAAGTACGCCTGAAAAAATATAGGTAATTTTTTTTACCTTTAAGAAATCATAATTCGGATTTTTAAAGATGCTCAACATTGGCAGACTTTTCAGTCCTCTTAAAATCCAGAACTCAAAGAGATTTCGTGTTATAAAGATGGCAGTAAAAAAACTTGCGGCAAGCCCAATAGACAGCGTTACGGCAAATCCTTTTATGGCGCCAGTGCCAAAGTAGAATAATATGATAGCGGCAATAAAAGTTGTCGTGTTGGCATCCAAAATAGTAGAGAAGACTTTCTGATATCCGCTTACTATTGCTGTCCTTATTGTTTTCCCGGATTTCAATTCTTCGCGTATTCTCTCAAAAATTAAAACATTTGCGTCTATTGCTGCACCAATTGTCAAGACTATACCTGCAATACCCGGCAGAGTTAACGTTGCCCTGAGTCCCGAAAGAACTGCCAATAAGAATATTAAATTCAAAATCAAAGCCAGGATAGCTACCAGTCCGCCCTTCAAGTAGTAAACAATGATAAAGATGAAGACAAGTAATGAGCCAAGAATTAAAGAACGTATTCCGGCTCTAATCGAGTCGTTTCCAAGAGATGCTCCAATTGAACGTTCCTCTATGATTTTAAGAGGGGCAGGTAGGGCACCGGCTTTAAGAATAATTGCCAGTGTTTTTGCCTCTTCCATCGTTGCATCACCCATAGTTATTTGTGATTTACCGTTTGGGATTCTTTCCCGTACAACTGGTGCGGATTGAACTGTACCATCCAGAACAATAGCTATCCGTCTATCTATATTCGCGCCGGTAATTTGAGCCCATTTTTTTCTTGATTCTTTTGTCATAGTAAGATCAATTCTATATCCTATAGGGTCATGTTGAGTTCCTACTCCAAGGGTCGCGTCAAAGATGGCATTCCCGGTCAGGAGAGGGTTTTTCTTTAGAATATAAAGAGGATAATATTTATATCCCTCAAGAACGACTTCTTTACCCCACTGTATAGTATCTCCAAAAGGTATTTGGTCCTTAAGTTGGGGGAGGTCTAAAATATCCTCGATGTAGGATTTATATGGAGAAAGGATACCGTAAGCCCTGGCTGTAGGAGGAAAATAACTGAATATGTCAAAAGTATCTCCTTTTACAGTTTTAAGAGTGTTATTTATCAGATTCAATGTATTTTGCATCTCGCCCGGCTCTCGTACCAATTTAAATTCAAGTAGGGCTGTTTTTCCGATAATTTCTCTCGCTCTATCACGGTCAACCACTCCTGGAAGTTGGACCATTATGCGATCAGTACCCTGTTTTACTATTTGAGGTTCTGTTACTCCCAATTCATCAATTCTATTTCGGAGTATTTCAAGAGCCCTATTAACAGCGCCTTTAAGCTCCTCTTGTTTTAGTTTGGTTTTGTCGATTTCCATAACGAGATGCATTCCTCCTTGAAGATCCAAACCCAGATGTAGAGCGCGAGATTTAATTATCTTTTGTTTGGCTGGGGGAAGGCTACTGAATTCTTCTTTATCTTTCGAAAAGAACAAAAAAGAATAATGTAATTGCCATATCGAAATAGCTACAACAACGAAAATAAAAAACCATTTCCATTTTAGATTTTTCACTTACAACCTCCTAAGTCGTGATGGATTATTAGTCGTGTTTTAAAATTACTTAAATACTTCTTTTCCCGCTGCTATAATTTCATTCAAAGCATCTTTGAAATAATTTTTTTCTTGCAGAACTTCCGGATCTACCTGTTTCTTGTAATACCTCCAGGATTTTTTTATTTCTTCTCCAAGAAGTTGAACCAAATTCCCATCCCTTCTACCCTGTTCTACTTTATCTTTGTGGTAAAGATGAATGTCCTTCACAAGAGATCTTCCCAATCTCTCTGCTTTTCTGTGTTTTCTTTGTTTCTCAGGATCATCCGGGAAAGAAGGTGTCTCCGTAACCGGTGTTTCTACAACTGGTGTTTCTGCAACTGGTGTCTCTACAACTGGTGTTTCTACAACTGGTGTTTCTGCAACAGGTGTGTCAGTAAAAGATGCTTCCCAAATAGGTGCCTCTTTTTGAGGTTCAATGTTTCTTCTGAAAATTTCTTTTACTTCGCTTACACTTGGTTCGAATTCGTTTTCTCTAAAAGGAGTAAGCTCTATATCAAGAGGATCTTTGTAAATAGTAAATACATTGGAACACTCAAGACATTTAACTGCACCCCCTCCAGAAGGAACATCTATGTCTGCCACTTCATATTTAGTCTTACATTTAGGGCACTCTACAACCATCTAAATCCTCCGGCATTTAAAATTTAATTAATAACAACAGAAAAGTAATAAAAAAAAACAAAAGGTCAAGGGCAAATTTTCTTATTTTCCCATTGACTTTTAATTTTCTCCAAATTTTCTATTATATCAGAACTTATCATAGGAAGAATTTCGAATATCGCGATTCCTTCATGAGCCGCCATAAACTCTATAACCGGTTCCCAGACTATTTTTCCTTCATAGGGAATAAGATGATCATCACTTCCTCTCATCATGGAATCGGATAAATGAAAATGTTCTATTTTGCTATCAAATATATCAAGAAACTTATTTAATATGTTTTCTTTTGCGCTGGCATGAGAGGTGTCGACACATACAGGTAAGTTGAATTTGTCGGATATAATCTGCAGTTCATTGACATGGGAACCGAAATCGTCAGGAAAGGTGTTTTCTAATATTATCCTGGTATCCCATTCATCCGCAAAGTCGATTAACTCGGCTAAGCTGGCAAAGGCTTTTTCGATATCTCCGATGCTTTTTCCGGGGTGGAGAATAACCTTACCTATATTTAATCTTTTTGCAACTAGGATTACCTTTTCTACTTCTCTAAGAGATTTCATTCTCATCCATTCTTCAGTGTTTGCGATGTCAACCCAAATTGGAGGATGTAGGGAAATCCCGGATAGAGAGGTTTTCCTTAGCATCGTTTTCAATTTCTTGATTTCTCCCTTATCCTCATAATTAAAATGTCCCTTTTCACACCTGATTTCCACAAATTTAAAGAAACTTTTTCCTATTATTTCTACGGCGGCAAAGACATCTTTATCATTTGTTATAGTAGTAGATATTCCAAAAGTAAACATGCAAAAGATAATATAATTACGGGTTCGATTTGCAAGGGGTACCAAAAGAATACTCGATACCAAAGAACGGTTTTTGCTCGGGAGAACGCAGCGATCCCTTGGCTTTCAAATAATATTTAAAAAAGTTGATTTCAGGATATATTTAAGAGGAGAAAGGTCACTTGGGCTTAATTTTTTTAAATGGCTCGTTTGCTAATTTGTCTGCAATAATATTTTTTTCTCTTGGAATATGTGTAATTCTCCATTTTTTTAAACCTAATAATTTTCCTTTAACCTTTACATATAATAATTTAAGTTTCTCGTCTTTTATTTTGTACATTCCATTGATTTGGCGTGCCAGCAGTTGACTATCGGTAAAAAAATGTACTGATGAAAAACTTAATTTTTGACATTCGATAATTGCTCTAAGTAAGGATTTATACTCGGCTACGTTGTTGGTTGTGTCGTCGATCTTTTCGGATATTTTTTTGATTTCCTTTTCTTGTTCGTCCAGAATTAAAACACCTATACCGGAAGGACCGGGGTTTCCTTTTGAAGCTCCGTCGATGTAAACTTTAGCTACTCTATCCATTTATAAATTAAAATTCTCCCACAGGATTGACAGGCAATTATTCTATTTCCCTTTCTGACTTCCGCAAACAATTGAGGGGGTATGGTTGAATGACACTCGGCACATTCGGAAATTTCTAGGATTGAGGCTCCGGTTCCGCGAGATTCCTTTATTCGGTTGTATTTCCGCAGTAAATTTTCATCCTTAAGTCTTGCAGCTATTCTTTTTCTTTCATCTTCCCTTATAATCAAATCCTCTTTTGAGCCATCAAGTTCTTTTTTTAAAGCTTTTTTCTCTTTTTCTAATTCTTTTACCTTTTCTTCCATGATGTTTTTTGCTTCATCGACTTTCTTTTTTTCTTCGTCTTTTTCGAAATAG
This sequence comes from uncultured bacterium, assembly GCA_964604245.1. Taxonomy (GTDB): domain Bacteria; phylum Hydrothermota; class UBA3072; order UBA3072; family UBA3072; genus JAFGHJ01. The sequence continues at coordinate 17,419 of CAZRYJ010000015.1, forward strand.
ACTTCTAACAATTCATCTTCGGTTTTCGAAATGATTTCTTCGGTTTTGTCAATTTCCTGTTTCAGGATAACAAATTCTTCATTAGTATGACTCTCTTTTTTTCTCCTGTTGAAATTTTCAATATTTATTTTTTTTTCTTCAATAATTTTTTCTAACTCTTTTCTTTTCTCGTCAGTCTTATCGAAGGTTTCTTTTTCTTTATCAAACTTGTTTTTATAATCGTTGATTTTATTTTCAAGTTCTTCGATTTGTTTAGGAACTCTAATTTCTAAATTTTTGATTCTGTCGACTTCCTTATCTTTCCCATATATTTCCATAAGGATTTTCATCTTTTCAGCAGTTTCCATGAACCCTCCCTATAAATAAAAAAAGTGCACTCTCGTGCACATTCTGGGCGAAAAGGGATTTGAACCCCTGACCTCCGGTATGTGAGACCGGCGCTCTAACCAACTGAGCTATTCGCCCTTTAAAATTTAAATTTATGCTTTTCATCTTTTTAATTATGGGCCCGGTAGGTATCGAACCCACGACCTACTGATTATGAGTCAGCCGCTCTAACCATCTGAGCTACGGGCCCGTTCATTATTTTATGATTATAATAATCTGATGTGTTTTGTCAAGGTTGAAGGCGCTTTTGAACCACGAAACACACGAAAACTAAATTAACCACAGATTACACAGATTATCACAAGATTACCCCACCACACACCAAAACTAAGAGGAACAACAAATTGCACAAATAGCACGAATAAAGAAAAATTTTTGTTTGTTTTTACTAAATCCCAACGTAACTATTTAACGATTCAACAATTAAACTACTTAACTTAGATTCAAAGAAGTCCTGACTCCTCAATGTTTATATTTCAAGATCACACTTGACAGGTAAGATAGATTTAGTATTGTATAACAATATTACCTAAGGAGGAAAATATGAGAGGGATAGTATCAATTTCTTTTTTATTAACTTTTTTTGCAGTTCCTACAGTTCATTCTCAAGGATTTCTAAAAACAGAAGATAAAATAATAGTAAACGGGGGTGGAAGTGAAGTTATGTTAAGAGGATTGGGTCTTGGAGGTTGGATGCTGCAAGAAGGCTATATGCTCAAAACCCAACCATTTATAAATACTCAGCATGTATTAAAAGATTCGATCGAATCACTGATAGGTGCAGCAAACACCGATACTTTTTACAATGCATGGTTAGCTAATCATTGCAGAAAAATAGATATTGATTCTTTAGCTTCCTGGGGGTTTAATTCTGTTCGGCTGCCAATGCATTATAATTTATTTACTCTCCCTATCGAAGAAGAGCCCGTGCCTTATGAAAACACATGGTTGGAAAAAGGATTTGAATTAACAGATAGTCTCTTATCCTGGTGCGGAGCAAATAATATGTATTTAATACTTGATTTACACGCCGCTCCCGGAGGGCAGGGTCACGATGCCGCAATATCAGATTATGATTCAACAAAACCCTGTATATGGGAAAGCGCAGAAAATAGAGCAAAAGCAGTAGCTTTATGGCATAAATTGGCAGAGAGATATGCTGATGAACCCTGGATTGGCGGATACGACCTTATAAATGAACCAAATTGGGAAATACCAGGCAATATTCTTCTAAAAGAACTATACTTAGAAATAACAGATTCTATACGTACAGTAGATACTAATCATATTATTTTTATTGAAGGAAACTGGTTCGCAAATGATTTTACAGGCTTAACGCCTCCCTGGGATAGCAATATGGTATATAGCTTCCATAAATATTGGAATGATCATAATCAGAGCGCAATCCAATGGATGTTAGATATACGCAACAACTATAATATACCGATCTGGTGCGGAGAATCAGGTGAAAATTCCAATACCTGGTTTAGAAACACCATTAAGCTTTTAGAAGATTACGATATTGGTTGGGCATGGTGGCCGCTTAAAAAAATCGATAATATTTCAGGTCCATTGTCCATAACAAGAACCGAAGAATATCAAACATTATTAGATTATTGGGAAGGCAGCGGCAGTGCGCCATCAGCAGAGTTTGCCAAAGCAGCATTAATGGATTTAACAGAAAAGTTGAAGATTGAAAATTGCGCGTATCATCCGGATGTAATCGATGCTATGTTTCGTCAGGTACAAACCAACGAAACAAAACCTTACAAAGAACATCATGTCCCGGGTTTAATTTATGCCACAGAATTTGATTTGGGGCGGAATAACTACGCGTATTTCGATACAGATACCGGTAATTATCAGGGTATACCGGGCAACTATACACTTTATAATAGCGGTGAATCTTATAGGAACGACGGAGTAGACATAGAACCCTGTACGGATACTGATACGACAAATGGTTACGATGTAGGGTGGGTAGTAGCAAGAGAGTGGATGAATTATACCGTGTTTTCAGACAGCGTTCCCGGCACGTACGATGTAAAGTACCGCGTAGCTTCCGCTGGGGGTGGAGGAGAATTAAAGCTTATATTAATCGACGGCGCAGATACTTCAGACCTGCACACGGTAATTGTACCGGAAACCGGAGGTTGGCAAAATTGGCAAACAGTTAGCGAGTCGGCAGACTTTCCCTCAGGAAATTTCACCTTAAGATTAGAAATAATAGACGGAATATTCAATATAAATTGGTTCGAGGCAGAATTTATTAGTGCGGTTGAAGAGAAAGAAGAAGCGGCGTTGAAAAATAAATTATATCAGAATACCCCAAATCCATTTTATTCTACCACTGATATTCGATTTAGTTTGAAGAACCCGTCTGGGGTAACACTAAAAATTTTCAATCTTCTCGGGCAAGAAGTTGAAACACTTATAGATGAAGAACTTGATGCCGGAACATATAATGCTGAATGGTCCCCAAAAAACATACCAGGTGGGTTATACTTCTGTCGATTGGAAGTTGGCACGTTTACTGAAACGAAAAAATTTATCTTGACTCGTTGACGGAAATAGTAAATTAGGTGATTGGTGAATTAGTAAAAAATTTGCTAAAAGCCAACAGCTTTTTCTGAATTTTGACTCATGACACAAGACACACGACTCGGTTAATCGATTCGAAGAATCCAAAGACCTGACCCACTAGAGGGGTTGACAACATTGAAAGTTTTCTTATTGTTGTATTAATATGTATTCAATCGTAAACAAAGGTTGTGTTAATAGTTATAAAAACCGGAGGTTAATATGGGTAAAACGGTAAGCGTTAGGTTGCCGGAGAAAATGGATAAAGATCTTGATGGTCTTAGCAGGGAAACCGGGGTATCGAAGAGCGACTTAGTAAAAGAGGCGTTAAGAGGGTATCTAAATGAAGCAAGAGGGTATTGTATAGCGCTCAAGAGATTGCATGACGGTGATGACGAACTTTACACCACGGAAGAGATGAAGAAGATACTTGGGTTCGATTAGGCATTAGGGATTGCTGTTTATGAGGTACGAAGTATTGTGGAAAAGGAGTGCTATAGGTGATCTTGAAAAACTCGACAAGAAAATATCACGGAGAATAACAGACAAGATACTGACCCACTTAACAAAAGACCCTTTAGAGCTTGGAGTGGCTTTAAGGGCAGAGTTTGCCGGTTTGTATCGGTATAGAGTGGATAAATGGAGGGTTATCTATTCGGTAGCGCCCAAAAAGGAGTTAATTATCATCCTTAGAATAGAACACAGAGCTACCGTATATGAGTTTTAGCCTCAGCTGTCGGATGTTTTTTGTTTTTAGTTTTTTTGACTAATGACTGGTGACTGAAGACTGGAGACTCTGTTTTCTTTTCACGTTTCAAGATCTAACCCCAAATACATTGACACTTTTCAAAGAAGATCTGACCCCGTTAATACGCAGACCAACAACTTATTGCTTGACAACCAGAATATTTTTATTAAATTGTACTACAGGAGGTAATAATGAGAATAAAATTAAGCTTAAATGTTATTAAAAGACAAAAAATGTATGCAAGAATGTTCTTATTGATAGGGTTGTTCATGTCAACAACGAACATTTTTGCGCAAGATCCGAATTTTCACATTTACTTGTGTTTTGGTCAGTCAAACATGGAGGGACAGGGCATAATCGAAGCAGAAGACAATACAGTGGATAGCCTTTTCCGGGTTATGGCAGCTCTTGATTGTTCGAATCTGGGAAGAGTAAAGGGGAATTGGTACCCTGCAACTCCTCCTTTGTGTCGATGCCTGACCCGTCTTTGCCCTGCCGATTATTTTGGCAGAATGATGGTTGCAAACCTTCCGGATAGCATCAAAGTAGGGGTTATCAATGTCTCTGTAGCCGGCTGCGCAATTGAGCTGTTCGACAAAGATAATTATCAGGAGTATGCTGATACGGTTCCTTCGTGGATGAAAGGCATAATCAATGAATACGATGGAAATCCATATGGGTATCTTGTCGACCTCGCCCAGTTGGCTCAGCAGGATGGTGTCATCAAGGGTATTCTGTTACATCAGGGAGAAACAAACACAGGTGATGACCAATGGCCTACAAAAGTCAAGGGAGTTTACAATAACCTGATAAATGACCTAGTGCTCAACGCGGATTCAACACCTCTGCTCGCCGGTGAAGTCGTGGATGCGGATCAGGGAGGCATTTGTGCAAGTATGAATTCAATAATCGCAAGGCTACCCGATACTCTTCCCAATTCATACGTCATCTCTTCGAGCGGTTGCACCGATGCGGCGGACAATCTGCATTTCAATTCGGCAGGTTACAGAGAAATTGGAAAGCGATATGGAATGAAAATGCTTTCATTATTGGGTTGTGAGATAACCGATTCACTTTCGGGGATAGAAGATCCAATGGAAGTACCTGATGTTTATGCATTAGGACAGAATTATCCGAATCCATTTAATTCTACAACCTTAATCAAATACTCTTTACCCCAAAAAAGCAAAGTTACTTTAGAAGTTTTGGATATTACGGGACGCATAATTAAGACATTAATTAATAATGTTGAGAGTAAAGGTGAACACTCTATTACTTTTGATGGTTCGGGTTTATCCAGCGGTACTTACGTTTATCGATTAAGAACTTCAACAGGCTTTATACAAAGCCGAGCAATGCTTTTGGTAAAGTAATATGTCTCTGGGATCGTGTGAGATTGATTTATTCCTTTATACCCGATTTTATCCACCTGTTCAATTTATACTATTAAATTAATAAATAATTGAATCTGCATAAATCGTAACGAAAAAAGGAATCAATGTCAAGGAATTTTTTGCCACGAAGACACAATAAATCGTTAGGACGTTAGGTGGTTGGGTCGTTAGGTAGTTTTTAAAGAAAATCCCGATCCAACGAACCCACGACCTAACGAACCAACTCTTGATTAATCAACTAATTCGCAAATTAACTAATATACTGATTCAAAGAATCAAACAGACAGGATTAACAGGATTTTATTTTTTGTTTTTATTTTGACTCGTGACCCAACGAACTCTATGAACACTATAGACCCAACAAACTAAGTGTTTGACACTTTTCAAAGAAGGTCTGAGCCCTCAGTATTGCTCAGTATTTAAAAAACGGAGGGGTTAAACCCTCCGTTTTTTGTTGATTGCTGCTATCCTTTTTTGTATTAGGTTTGAGTCATGTGTTCTTTATCCTTCTGCCATGTAAGTATAGAAAAATAAATAATCAGACCACCCTGGGTAATAGGAAATATCGGGTACCACCAGATTCCATTTAAAGCCGGCACCCTCATTATTCCGTGAACTAAGAAAGGCTGAAAAATCATCCAGCCAGCCCCAATAATTCCTAAAATAAGACCCCACCTAAACCTGCAAAAAACGCCGACCATTCCTGCTATAAGTAAACCGGTAAAAAACATTAGCCCCACTTTGGGAGATATACGAGTCATCTGTAAAACATGGGGTATTTCCCGAACACCTTTATGCACCAGTTGAATAAACATAAAGGCAACGACCGCCTTAACATAAATTACAGGTGCTGATAGTTTGTTTGAATTTTTCATATCATTCCTCCTTTTTTTGGTTTTTTACACTAAATATAATTCAGCTATCGCTCTAATCGCTTCTTCATTCCAATCAAAATCGAAATCAACACGATCTGAAATATCGCAAAAATTTCAAATGTAGCGTAAGCTGGTATTCTCTGGCTTAAGAATTTCTCCGCTCCTAATCTATTAACCATAATTATTGGAGACGAAATAACAACAAAAACGGGGACGAGAAGCGGCACTATGTACATAAGGGCTTTCTTGCTCTTATATACCAACGATAAAAGAGCCAATGATAACGCCCCGGTTATGACCTCAAAAACAATAGCCCTTGCGGCGCAAACGAGATCAAGAGTTAAGTAAACCCAAAAGACAAACGGCGCAAGAACAACCGAAACAAGATAAGATATGTATATTTTTTTCATATAACCTCCTTTTTTAGTATATGCTTAAAAACTTATAAAGATAAGAAAATTTTTTTTATTCATAATTTTAAGAAAAGGGGCAGTTTTTATCGTCCGGGTATCTGCTTTTTTTAAATGCGTTTTCAATAAGCTCATCTATTTGTTTTTTATAGTTTTTTAAGGTCTTTGCATCTATGAAATAATGCACGTGAAAGCCCATTCTTTTTGAGTCGAGGATTCCTGCGTCCTTTAAAATTTTCAAATGCTGAGATACCGCAGGCTGAGAAATGCCAAGCCTTTTTGCCATAGCCCCAACGCAAAAATATCCGCCTTCGGATGCTAAAATTTTGATTATTTTTAGTCTCGTTGGCTCCCCTAGCGCCTTAAAAACTTTTGCCATTCTTTTTACTTCATCTTTCATTTTTCGTCTTTACTATATAAGTTAATCATTATATTCTTATAAGCATTATAATGATATATTCGAAAAAGTCAAGGAATT
>CAZRYJ010000016.1:0-23894 GCA_964604245.1 uncultured bacterium
AGGTGATTGACTTCTCTATACGTGAGGCGATTGTCAAGAGGGACACCTATTGCTCCTGTGAACTGAATGGCCAAGTAAGTGATAACCCACTCAGGATTGTAGTGTCCGTAAATAGCAACCCTATCACCTTTCTCTATATTTTTGGATCTGATTTCATTCGCAAGAGAGAATACCAGTTCCGAGAGTTCTTTATAAGTCCATTTTTGTAATTCGCCTTCAGGAGTTAAAATCTGGAGGGCAATATTTTCCGGGTAAGTTTTAACGGTTTTTAAGAACATTTGAGGAATAGGAATAACCTCTTCCGGTTCCTTTACAATTTTCCACTGCATATAAAGATTATATAGAAAAACTATTTATTTGTCAATGTATAAATTGGAAGAACTGTTAGATTGTTGGTTCGTGGGGTCGTTAGGTCGTAACCACCTAACCACCTAACGATCTAACTACCTAACGCCCAAAATCAGATTTTGGGCAAACTAATACAGCTTTCTCCTTTTCCAGCGTAAGTATACGTATCCAATCGCAAGTCCGCCTAAATGAGCGAGATGGGCTACGTTTCCGCCTCCTTCAAACAGGTATAAGAATTCAAGTGCGCCGAATATCCAGACCGCGTATTTTGCGTCGATTGGAATAAGCAGTGGAAATATTATTAGTTTTGTTCGAGGAAAAGTCATCCCGAAGGCAAGAAGTATTCCGAAAACTGCTCCTGAAGCTCCCACTACCGGGATTATAGAATTCATGTTAAATAAAGAATATATGAATGCCGCTCCGATGCCGCAGATAAAGTAATACTTATAAAATTCTTTAGTTCCCCATAGATATTCAAGTTCTCGCCCAAACATCCATAGGATGTACATATTAATTGCAAGGTGGAAGAATCCTCCGTGTAAAAACATATATGTTACACCCTGCCATATGTAACCTTTCATAAAATCTCTTGGGATTAGAGCAAAAAAAGCAGTAATTGGTATGAGGTTGTAGAAAAGAATCTGGATTATAAAAACTAAAACATTTGCAATTATAAGATTCTTAAGTCCATTTTGAGTTTCTCTTATATTCATATTGTCTCCTTTTTAATCAAATTCTCGATAGAGAAATTACTAGTATAACCATTTTAATGAGTACCCCAGTATAAGTACTCCAATAACACCGAAAAGGTTTATTTTTATCATAAAGCCCAATATCAATGTGAAAATATGTAAATCGAGACTGATGGGATGAAATCCAATTCTTAGAGGTGTAGTCATGACCATTTTTACAGCACCGTCAGGTAGTATCATTCCTAACAAATCACCTATGAAACTGCCCAGTATTAGACCCAATAATAAAATAAATATTGTTAAAGGTATATTTTGCTTTAATTTGTGCAAAATTTAAACCTCCTTTTTGTCTTTGAGTATACAAGGTAAGCTAAAAAACCAGTTAGGGAACCTGTAATTATAGAGGATAAAATGAAAATAGGGGAGATGTAAAAGAAAGAAACATTGGGCAGGAAAATTGTTGTGGCGAGTAGAAGTTGAACTATTGTGTGAACTTCTGCCCCTAGTATGCTTACTCCCAATAAACTGAAAGGTAGTTTGCTTTTTAAAATTATCCACATTGCAAATGTACTTAGCACCGTTCCGCTTAAGGAAAATATGAATGCCGGGGCAAAAAGCCTTCCTAATATAAGACTTCCGGTTATTGATTTCAGTATTCCTATTAAAAAAGCTTCCTTAAACCCAAAGAAAATAAGAGCCAGTAAAATAAATATGTTCGCAAGACCAAGGCGAATTCCGGGGATCGGAGTCGGAAACAGGCTTTCTACCACGAATATCACTATAGAAGCTGCGGTAAATACAGAAAGGAAGGCTATTCTATTCAGTGATTGCATCGTATTCTTTTCCCGTTATTTTTATTACAACTTTGTTTGGAACACAAATGATAAAATCTCCTTTTTTTGATATCCAACCTTTTTTTTCGCAAATTTTTAAAGGACAGGGTGAGTTTAAAATTCTTACTCTCCCGTCTCCGATTACAATTTTTGCGGTTCCAAGTTTTCCTTTAACAATAATTTCTCTATTTTGGTTCAAAGGATAAACAAAATTCTTGCTTTTGTCAACACTTATAATTACTTTTTCTCCTTGATTTTTAGGAAGAAAGAAAACAGAAAGGAGAAAAAAGATTATTATAAATACATCGCCTATTTTTAAAGGACGAAATCTGCTTTCCGATTGCAATTAGAACATTTCCCCTTGTTTATACCAACTATTTTTGTATGGAATCCTGTTCTTTCTACAAGTACATTCGAACAATCCGGGCAGTAAGTGTTTTCTGTTCCTTCCATAGGCGCATTGCCAATATATACATAATAAAGATATTTTCCGGCTATTTCATACGCTTTTTTTAATGTTTCGATCGGTGTCGGAGGTTTTTCGTAGTGCTGATGAGGAAAGTATCTGGAGATGTGCAGGGGTATGGTTTTGTTGACCGAAGCCAAATATTTTGATAAATCTTCGATTTCTGTGTCATTGTCACCCGGAATCAAAAGATTAGTTACTTCAATGTGTATTTTCGCTGAAGCCTTTTCAATGGTACGTTTTGTAGCTGAAAGACTTCCCTTAAGGATTTCACTGTAGTACTCGGAACTCATTGATTTTAGATCGATATTCATTGCGCTTATAATATCAAGTAAATCATCCAGAGGTTTTTCTGATATCAGACCGTTGGTTACCATTACAAGGTCTATTCCTTCCTTTTTTGCGTATTTTGAAGTATCTTTTATAAATTCGAACCAGATAATTGGCTCGGTGTAAGTGAAAGCTATCGAAGGAGAATCATATTTCTTTGCTAAGTTAACCAGCTCTTCCGGTGTTATATTTGTCGTTTGTGTTTTTTTTGCCGATATGGTATAATTCTGACAATAAGGGCATCGCATATTGCAACCGTTTGGAGATACTGAAAGAATCTGGGTTCCGGGTCGAAAGTGAAAAAGAGGTTTTTTTTCAATTGGGTCGACGGCAAGAGAGGTTGTTCTGCCATAATTCTGGGCATACAAGGTTCCGCCTTCGTTTTTTCTTGCCCAGCAGATTCCTTCTCCTCCGGGGGGTATAGCACACTCATGGGGACAAAGTTTGCATCGGGCAATTAAATCTTCTGTTATTTCGTAATATTCCGCTTCTCTCTTATTCATAAATATTTAACTTGCTATCATCTATAAATTTATGAATATTTTTAGATGTGTCAACGAGTATGGCTTCTAAAGTATTGTTTTTTATATATTTTATTGCTTTTTTCATGTCCATTGCGACCAGAGCAGTTGTAATGCAATCTCCTTTGATACCGTCTTTTACGATAACCGTAGCCGATGATATTTCTCTGGAAGGATAACCGGTAAAGGGATTTACTATATGGTGATATCTTTTTCCCTCAATCATAAAATATCTTTCGTAATCACCTGAAGTGAATACAAAACAGTCATTGACAGTAAGGGTGCCTATTATGCCATCTGCGTCCCGGGGATTTCTTATACCGATAATCCAATCTTCTTTCCCTTTTTTCTTACCCACTAATAAGACATCTCCTCCCGCGTCTATTAAAGCGGAATTGATTCCGTATTCTTTCAGTATGCTTTTTGCTCTATTTAAAGCATATCCTTTTGCCGCTCCTCCAAGATTCAGGGAAAAATCTTCGGGCATTATCAGCGTATCTTTCTTTATTTTTACTTTCTTGTAATCTACAAGAGGTAGTAGTGATTTGATTTCGCTTTGAGAGGGTAGAGTAGGTTCTTTAAAATAATTCCATTTCTTAAGAATCGGATCGATTGTAAGGTCGAAATATCCTTCTGTATTCTTAGAAAAATAGAGAGATTTTTCTATTATTTTAATGGAAGTGGTATCTATTGTACCTTTTTTTATACCGCTTATTCTTAGCGAATCAATTCTTTTGAATTCATTTTTTATTCTTTTTATTGCATTTTTTGCAAGTATGGGGTTTCGAGAATAAATTTTTCCGCTAACATAGGTGTCAAAGTAAAATTCCTCAAACGTGAATTCTTTAATATTTAAGAAAAAAAGAAAAAGGGCTAATACTAAAAACGTGATTATTAATATTATGCGTTTAAAGCCCATCACATCACCCAAGAATATTTTACCACAGAGAGCACAGAGAGAAAAAGAACACACAGAGAAACACAGAGATTTTTAATTTGTGTATTTAAAACCCAACCCACACCCCAAAATGATCTCACACAAAGACACGGAGCCACGGAGGCTTTAAATTGTTTGTAAGTTGTTCGGTTGGACTGTTTTATGAAACTCACCAACACACTCACGCACTGACGCACTAACAGAATTTGACTCATGACTCAAGACTCATGACTTATTTGCCCAAATTCTAGCTTTCAAAAACTTCCTTTACGTGTTCGAAAGCCCAATCCAGTTCAACTTTGGTAATCACAAGTGGGGGAGCGAAGCGGATTACAACAACGTGAGTTTCTTTACAGAGAAGTCCTTTGTCCTTAAGTTTTTCGGCATAGGGGCGTGCTTTTTCATTTAATTCGAGTCCGATTAAAAGCCCTTTTCCACGCACTTCCTTAATTACCGGATTTTTAAGGCTTCGCAGCTTATCCATAAAATAATTACCGAGTTCTAAAGCTTTTTCCGGTAAGTCTTCATCTATAAGATAATTAAGAGCGGCAAGTCCTACCGCGGCAGCTATCGGATTTCCGCCGAAAGTCGAACCATGGTCTCCGGGATTAAAAACTCCCATGATTTCTTTTGAAGCCGCGAATACCGAAACAGGGTAAACTCCTCCGCCTAAAGCTTTTCCGAGTATTATTCCGTCGGGTTTCGCGTTTTCCCACTGCCATGCAAATAATTTTCCCGCTCTTCCGAGTCCCGACTGAATTTCGTCGAATATTAAAAGAACATTATTTTTTTCGCAGATTTCTTTAACTTCTTTTAAGTATCCTTCCGGAGGTACAACAATTCCGCCTTCACCCTGAATGGGTTCAATAAGAACTCCGGCTGTGTTTTCATTGATTGCCTCTTCTATTGCTTTGGCATCGCCATAGGGTACGATTGGGAAACCCGGAGTCATAGGCCCAAAACCATCTCTGTACTGTTCTTCTGTCGATAAGGAAATTATGGTTATTGTTCTTCCGTGGAAATTATTGCTCGCGCAAATAATTTCGGCTTTATTTTCAGCAACTCCTTTTACCTTGTACGCCCATTTTCTCATTGCCTTTAAGGCTGTTTCTACACCCTCGGCGCCCGTATTCATAGGAAGAGCCATTTCCATGCCCGTAACTTCGCATACTTTTTTAAGGAACAAAGGCAGCTGGTCATTTCTGAACGCTCGTGATGTTAGGGTAAGTTTATCGAGCTGTTCTTTCATTTTTTTAATAATTACCGGATTTCGATGTCCATGATTCAACGCGGAATAAGAAGAAAGCATATCCATGTATTTGTTTCCTTCTACATCCCATACCCAAACACCCTCACCTTTGTTTAAAATTACGTCAAGAGGCTTGTAATTGTGAGCTCCGTATGTATCATCCATTTCCATTAAATCCTTAGCAGAATAGTCCATTAATTTCCTCCTTTTATGAGTATATTAAAATATTTTTTGTTGATCTCTACCCGAAAAATTTTGAATATTTATTCATCAATATGCAGTTTTTAAAATAGCTTTATTTTGCCAAAAGTCAAGGGCTTATGAAGGGGTTAAATTTGCTTGACAAAAAGCAAGGAAATCCGTATCATTTATTTAGTAAATACAATAAAAAATATATTAAGGGGGAATTTATGAGGTCAAAATTTTTATTAATATTGTTGATTCTATTAATTACCGTTACAGGTCAATCTTCGACAGAAAAATATTGGGATAAATTTTGGGAAGCGACACGAAACGGACTTCCGAAAACAGCCATTGAGAATCTGGATAGTATAATAAAGATAACTCAAAAAGAAGAGGATTATTCTGAATGGATTAAAGCATTAATCCAGAAAATTCAGATGGAAAGCTCCATTCAGGGTAACAAACCGGAAGAAAAAGTTAAGCTACTTAAAGAAGAATTAATTAAAGGAGACCCAAATACTAAGATACTACTCAAGACAATTCTGGCGGAGTGGTACTGGCATTACTATAAACGTAACAGATGGAGGTTTATGAGAAGAACGACCACGGAAGGCATGTCTGAAGATGATTTTACTACGTGGGATTTGAAAAAGATTTTTCATGAGATAGATTCCTTATATCAAGATATTTTGAAGGAGAGAGAACTTTTGATCGGTATACCGGTTGATGAATTTCTTGGTTTTCTTGAGCCGGGAACAACACCGCTTGAATATCGTCCGACGCTTTATGATTTTATTGCACATGAAGCCCTCGATTTTTATACAAGTGCAGAACAGGCGGGAGTACGCTCCGAAGATGTCTTTGAAATAAATGCGAATTCAGGCGCATTTACCCGGGTAAGCGCTTTTATAGATTATGAGCCCGCTACAACCGACATTCACTCAGCTAAATATAAGGCGATTTGTATTTACCAGTCACTCTTAAAATATCATTCAGGAAAAGACAATATTGAAGCATTGGTAGACGTAAATCTACATCGATTGCGCTATATTCGTAATAACTCGTTTGGCGGAAATAAGGATTCTTTGTATATTGAACGCTTAAATGAAATAGTTGAAGAATACAAAAATTATCCGCTTTCCAGTCTTGCGGCGTTTTATCTGGCAAGAGCATGGGGAGATAAAGATGACCTGGTAAAGACTCACGAGACAGCAGAAAATGGCTATAAACGATTTCCGGATTCCCCCGGAGGTAAGTCTTGTTATATATACATGAGCAAGTTAGAAAAAATATTCCTGTCATTGGAAATTGAGCGGCTGGTGCCTCCCAAGCCTTCGAAAATACTCGTTAGGTACAAAAATATTAATAGATTATTTATGAGGGTATATAAAGATGAATGGGAGAATTTTATACTGGAAGAATTTGATCATGTTAACAATAACAAAATTGATTCAATTAAAGCATTAAAGTTTCTTTCCCGGCAGCCGTATAAAGAGTGGAGTAAAAATCTTCTGGACACTAATGATTTTAAGATGAAAGTTTTAGAAGCAGATGTGCCAGAGGTTGAACCTGGATATTATCGTATGTTTGTTAGTTTAGAGGAAGACTTTGGAGATTTGACGCAAGTCGAACATTCATGGTTTTGTGTTAGTAATCTTACTTTAATTTTGAAGGAAAGACCCGGTGTAATGGAAGGTCTGGTATTAGATGCCGTTACCGGTGAGCCGATTGAAGATGCAAAAGTTTCACAAATCCATAAAAAAGGATATCATAATTATCTTATGGGAAGAGAAACACATACTGATTCGAATGGTCTTTTTGCTTTCGGAATTAGCCGAAAAATACTCGAGTGTGCTTATTTGCAAGTTGAAAAAGGGAAAGAGAAAATTTGTAGTCATTATCAAGCCTGTGCCCATGAAAGATATAGTGGAAGCCCTCGTAACAGAACCATATTTTTTACTGACCGTTCTATATATCGACCCGGTCAGATAATATATTTCAAAGGTATTTGTGTTCACATTGATAAGGAAGAAAACAATTATGAGGTTTTACCGAATAAAGAAGTAACTGTTTCTTTCTTAGATGCTAACCACCAGAAAATTGCCACTACTACCCTGACAACGAATGAATTCGGAAGCTTTAGCGGACATTTTACGGCACCAACCGGGCGACTTACCGGTAGAATGCGTATTAAAGCAAAACCTTTTACGGGGGAAACATCGATCAGAGTCGAAGAATATAAACGTCCTAAATTTACCGTAGAAATTGACTATCCGAAAAAAGAATACAAGCTTAACCAGGAAATAAATGTAACGGGTAAAGCTATCTCATATACTGGAGCGCCAATAGATAACGCTAAGGTTAGCTACAAGGTTACACGAAGTTCCCATTTTCCATACTGGTGGCGCTGGTACTACTGGTATTATCCCTCCACTCGTAGTGGTTCTAAACAGATTGTTCACGATATTACTAAAACGGATGATAAAGGGAATTTTACCATACGGTTTTTAGCTGAACCCGATCCGAAAATATCCGTAGATGAGGACCCTACCTTTACTTATACGATTTATGCTGAAGTTACGTCCCCGGATGGAGAGACCCGGACAGATAGGACATCTGTGAGTTTAGGTTATTCGGCATTTAAAATTGAATTATCCACAGAGGATCATCCGGTTAATCAAAAGAATTTTTCTTTGGAGGTATCTACCCAAACATTGAACGGCAAAAAAATACCTGCCCGGACTCATTTGAAAATATTCAGACTCAAAGAACCCCCGGAGCCGGTTAAGTCAGCCCTATGGGAAAATAAATTAGGGAGGTATACCGAACGTTATGATAGAGATAATGATAAAGAATTTTCTTCTAAATGGGAAAATTGGCCAAAGGACAAATTGTTTTTTAAAACTAAAGTTACGACAAACAGACGTAATCCCGAATCGGTAAAAATAAAGTTGCCGACCGGTTTGTATAAGATAGAATGTACTGCGTTGGATAGATCGGGAAAAGAAATCAAAGCTTTTTTGCCGCTTATGGTTCTGCCTGATTGGAATAAGAAGAAATTTCCTATTAAACTCCCTTTTGTTTTTCAGGTAAATAACAATGTTATTGAGGTAGGGAAAGATCTTGAGGTTCTCTGGGGTAGCGGCTATGAAAAAAGCAGATGTTTTGTGGAAATTGAGCATAAAAATAATATCGTAAGACGGTATTGGACTGACAAAAACCAAACGCAGCATATATTGCGCTTCCCTGTGACAGAGGAATTCAGGGGTGGATTTACCGTGTATTTAAATCAAATGAGAGAAAATAGAGCATACCTGGAGAGGATATTTATCGACGTTCCCTGGGATAATAAAGAACTTGATATTTCCGTTGAGAGTTTCCGGGATAAGATAAAACCGGGAAATAAAGAAAAAATATCACTTAAAGTAAAGGGTAGAAAAAGTGAAATAAAAGCTGCTGAGATGGTTGCGTCAATGTATGATTTTTCTCTTGACCAGTTCTATCCGCATGAATGGAAGAAATTTGATTTCTTCACGCATTATCGTCCTTCTATGAATAGCGGATTTATAAATATTCTCCGGAATTTCCGCAGCTGTAAAGACGTTTGGGAAGCGCCAATGTCTTACCCTGTAATAGATTACATCCATTTTCCTCAATATGTCGAAAGAAGCTACCTTTATTACCAATTTCCAACTGTACCTGGAGTGACTTACAGAAAAAGCAAGAGTATTGGTAAAGGAGAGGGTTTAATTCATGGAAGAGTTGTAGATGCGAATACCGGCAAATCTTTACCGGGTGCCAATATTATCGTTGTAGGAACAAAATTGGGTACGGCGACTGATGCGGATGGTAATTTTACAATTAAAAATTTACCCGTCGGTACTTATAAAATAGAGGGAAGAATGATGGGTTATAAAAGTGTTACTATTTCAGATGTCCAATGCAAAAAGGGCGTTATTACTAAAGTCAATCTTAAATTATATAAAACTATTGCTAAGGGGGAAGGTGTAATAGTACAGGCAGCAAAGGAAGGGGTGAAAATGGATCTTGCAAGTGGGAGTGGATCAACGCCTCTAAGTTCCCGTGTACCCGGAGAAAAAAAGGACAAAGTATCTCCTATAGATATGGAGAGCGTTGAAATACGTAAAGATTTAAATGAGACGGCGTTTTTCTATCCGCATCTTTTGATAGATAAAAATGGAAAGGTAACTTTTGAATTTACTTCTCCAGAGGCCCTGACAAAGTGGAAATTTATGGGGTTTGCTCATGGTAAGGAGTGCGAGAATGGCATTTTTACCGGATATACCGTAACACAAAAGAAACTCATGGTTCGCCCCAATCCTCCCAGATTCTTGCGGGAAGGGGACACGTTATATTTTACTACCAGAGTCGTTAATATGTCCGATAATAAACAAAACGGTAAGGTACAGTTAGATTTTAAGGATTTAATAACCGAGAAATTAGTGAATGAACAATTGAGCCTGGAACCTCATGTTCGAATCTTTAATATAAAACCTCACACCTCGGAGACTTATTCATGGAAAGTGATTGTTCCCAAAGGAATGAATCCGCTTACCTATACAGTGGCGGCAAAGAGCAAAAATTATTCTGACGGGGAAATCGGTGCAATACCTGTACTTTCCAGCAGAATATTCATAACCGAGTCATACCCCTTATATGTTCGAAGTAAACAAACAAAAAACTTCACCTTTGATAGAGTAAAACACATAAGTAGTTCTAAAACTGCTGAACCTTTTAGATTCTCGGTTCAGATGACTTCCAATCCCAGCTGGTACGCAGTTCAGGCTTTGCCATATCTGGCTGAATTTCCATATGAGTGTTCGGAGCAGATATTTAATCATTTATATGCCAACAGTATAGGAAAATATATTGTAGACGGTAATCCAAGGATAGAAGAGGTGTTCAAACAGTGGCGGGGGACTGATGCTCTGAAATCAAATCTTGAAAAGAATCAGGAACTGAAATCGGTTGCGCTCCTTGAAACACCATGGGTGCTTCAAGCAAAAAGGGAAAGTCGTGCAAAAAGAGATATTGGAATGTTTTTTGAGGAGAACACAATCCAACAAAATATTAATTCCGCATATTATAAACTAAAACAAATGCAACATTCCAATGGAAGTTGGCCCTGGTTTCCCGGAGGTAAGTCCGATACTTATATAACCCTGTATATTTTTACCAACTTTGGCAGGCTTAAAAATATGGGCGTAGATGTAGATATGTATCTCGCGTATAGAGCTATAACTTATCTGGATGAATGGTTTATGCGTGTTTACAATAACCTAGAAAAGAAATCTGAAAACAATCTTACTCCATTAATAGCGTTTTATCTATATGGTCGTAGTTTTTATTTGAAGGAAAAGCCGATTACTTCGCGGAATGAAGAGGCAACGAAATATTTCTTAAGTCAGGCAGAAAAACATTGGTTGAAACTAAATTCAAGACTTTCTCAAGGGTATCTTGCTCTGGCTTTGAATCGTTTTAATAGAAATAAAACAGCGAAAAAAATTATGGCATCCATTAAAGAACGAAGTGTTATGGATGAAGAAATGGGTATGTTCTGGAGGGAACTGGAACGTTCCTGGTGGTGGTACAGAGCACCGATAGAAACCCAGGCTCTAATGATCGAAGCTTTTTCTGAAGTGATGAACGATACGATCGCGGTCGAGGATTGTAAAGTATGGTTGTTAAAACAAAAACAAACAATAAATTGGAGAACTACAAAAGCGACATCGGACGCTGTATATGCTCTTATTTTAAGAGGAGAGGATTACCTTTCGAGCAATAAATTGGTAAAGGTGCAGCTTGGAGAAGAAGAAGTTACGCCTGAGAAAGTAGAAGCCGGTACCAATTTTTATGAAAAAATCTATATGAAAGATGAGATTCGACCTGAATTTTCCGATATTAAAGTTACCAAAGAAGATAAAGGTATTGCGTGGGGTGGTGTTTATCTTCAGTATTTTGAAGAAATTTCAGCAGTAACTTCCCATACTACTAACCTTCTATTGAAAAAAGATATATTTATCAAAAGTACTACAAAAAAGGGGACAGTTATTAAACCCTTACCGGAATTTTTAAATATTGGGGATCTTTTAACTGTGAGAATCGTGTTGAAAGTTGATCGAGACATGGAATATGTGCATTTAAAAGACCTGAGAGGTAGTGGTTTGGAGCCTGTTGATGTATTATCTTTTTATCGTTATCAGGATGGGTTAAGATATTACCAATCAACTAAAGATGTAGCTACGCATTTCTTTATTGATTATTTACCAAAAGGCACGTATGTCTTTGAATACGATTTAAGAATACAGCATAGAGGACAATACCAGAGTGGTATTGCTGAGATACAGTGTATGTATGCGCCAGAATTTAGCAGTCACTCTGAAAGTATAAAGTTTAATGTGAAATAAGGTTAAGAATTTGTTATTTATGAAATTAAATAGTTAGGAGGTTTTTATGGTTTGTTCGAAGTGTGGAGCGCAGAATCCGGATGATGCGAATTTTTGTATTGGGTGTGGTGTTAAAATTATTGATGTAGGTGTGAATACTTTTTCTAATTCTGATGTAAGTTATGCAGGTTTCTGGGAGCGTTTCCTCGCTTATTGTATCGATAGTATAATTTTAACTCTTGCTTCAGTTGTTGTTGGATTTATCGGTGCGTTCTTTATCGGTTTTGTTATGGCTCTTATGGGTATTGAGATAGAGGAGATGGAAGATTTTTTTGTAGTACTTTATTACATATTGGCATTCGTATTGAGCTGGCTTTATTTTACTATAATGGAAAGTTCCAAATTACAGGCAACTCTTGGTAAGAAGATTTGTAATTTAGTTGTTACGGATTTATCCGGAAATAAAATTACGTTCGCAAGAGCGAATGCGAGATTCTGGAGTAAATTCATATCTTCAATAATTCTGGGTATTGGCTATATAATGGCGGCTTTCACGGAAAAACACCAGGCTCTTCATGATATGATTGCCGAAACTCTTGTTGTAAAAAAGAAATAAATAATATTTTTACCTCTAAGGCTATATTTGACTAAAGAAAGTCGTGGTTTTTTCTATGATAAGTAGTTAATAAATTTAAATAGGCTATAGTTCGAGCATTTTGAAATCTCTTGTTTTTTTAAACCTTTTTAGTAATATCCAAATCTGAGAAAAGATTAGGAGGAAAAATAGATTTCGAATACGAGGAAAGTATCAAAAACGTTTCATTTATAGAAGTGAGCCGGGGAAAGCTTCACCGTAATATTTTTACGCTTTCATGGCCTGCAGTCGCGGAGCATTTGTTTTTTACCGTGACAGCGTTTGTTGATATAGTAATGGTTTCGCGTCTCGGCACTGATGCGATTGCCGCGGTGGGATTGGCAAGCATCTTGTTTTTTATTTTTATTTCTGTCTTTGCTTTCCCTTTAAGAATTGCCGCACAGGCTTTGACTGCAAGATTTTCGGGTGAAGGTTCTGCAGACAAAATAAAAGTAAGTGGTGGAAACGTTTTGTTTTTAAGTATTATCCTTGGAACAGGTATAAGTATTCTTGGAATATTTGGCAGCGGAAAATTAATGGGGCTTATGGGTACAAGTGAAACGGTTTATAAGCTTGGTAGCGAATACCTTGGTATTGTTCTTGGGGTTTCTTTATTTGCTTTTGTTTATTTTACTTCGACCGGTATAATAAGGGGAATGGGGGATACAAAAACCCCGATGTTTTTAATGGGTTTAGGTAATATTTTTAACATCGTTTTTAATTATCTTTTAATATTTGGCATAGGTGGTTTTCCGAGGCTTGAAATAACCGGAGCGGCTATTGCGACAGGTGGGTCTTATATTCTTGGTGGTATTTTGATTTTTGTTATTATCAATTTAAGAGAAAAAATTCCCGTGAAAATCGAAGATATCAAACAGATAAACAGAAAGGCTTTAAAAAATATCTGGGAAATAGCTTCTCCGGCTATGATGGAATTTGGTATACGAAGGACTAGCTTATTTTTCTTTATGAAGATGGTTGCTTCTCTTGGAACAGCTGCCCTGGCTGCGCATCAGCTTACTTTAAGAATTGAATCTTTCTCGTTTATGATTGGAATTGGATTTGGAATTGCTTCAAATACATTGGTCGGGCAAAGTCTTGGAGCAAAGAGAGTTGATTTAGCCGATGAGAGCATAAAGAAGACTTCATATTATGCAGTAGCAATCATGTCTTTGCTTGCTTTTTTATTTATTTTGAAGCCGGAAGCCGTATTTGCGATTTTTAGACCGGAAATTGACGTGAAGATTTTTGCGATGACAGCAATTATAATAGTTGCTTTTGAGCAAATACCTTTAGCTTTTCTTATAGTCGTTTCTGGAGGACTAAACGGTGCTGGTGACACAAAAACTCCTATGATAATAGCTTTTATCGGGTCTATCGTTGTCCGGTTGTCGCTTGCGTATTTATTTGCCTTCAAACTGGGTTATGGTTTTATCGGTATCTGGCTGGCTGCTGTTTGCGATTGGTCTATAGAGGCGATCCTTGCGGTTGTAGCTTTTTATAAGGGGAGATGGAGGGAAATTAAATTTGAGTAAGGAATTAGCCACGAAGACACCAAGACACAAAGAAATAAGATACAGATTAACAGGACTTATTATTTTCGTTTGACAAAAACTCAACCCACTACCCCTTATTTGGACAGGATAAAAATAAGATTTACAGGATTATTTTGTTGTTTAAAACCTTTCCCTCTCCCCGCAAAATTATTATAACACAAAGCAACGGAGAACATAAAGAAAAAAAGTTTGCTTGACATAAAATAATCTCATGGTTAATATAAATAAAATTTTTGCTCTTAGTGTCTTAGTGCCTTTGTGGCAAAAAAAATTGGTTGATTATGGAATTTGAGGAATTCGAGCAAGTTGTAAATGAAGCTTTGAAAGAAATACCTGAAAAATACAGGAAGATTCTGAGGGATGAAAGGATAGAAGTTATTTGCAGGGAGTATGTTCCAATGGGGGTAAGACAAGAATTTCCGGGGAGAACCGTTTTTGGGTTATTTGTCGGAATTCCTAAAAATAAAAAAAGGACCTTTTCTGTCCAAACACAGCCGACAAGAATAGAGATTTATAAAGAAAGTTTTGAGAAAGTTTTTGGCACACAAATAAATAATATAATAAAAGAACAAATTTTAAAAACATTAATTCATGAAATAGCGCATTATTTCGGTTTTAATGAGGAAGAAGTGCGATCTAAAGGATACTAAGCGGGAAAGCCGTTTAGCGTTAGGTGGTTAGATCGTTAGGTCGTTAGTTAGGTGAAACAAGAACAAGATTGGGTGTGGTGGGCTTAGTGTTCTTTATGGCTTTGCGTGAGATAAATTTTGGTGTTGTGTGGTGGTTTTTTTGACTCATGACTCGTGACTGGTGACCAGTGACTCAATTTAGATTCATAGAATCTGAATTGCCCTTGACAAAAAATCAAAAGCGGATAATTTCTAACGAAATAAGACTTTTTAGTCTGGTTTAGGTTACCTAACAGTGAGTTTAACTGCTGTTTTTGTTTTTTTAATGGACCTTAAATTATAAAAGGAGGCAAAATGAGTGAAAAAGTTTATATATTTGACACGTCTCTCAGAGATGGCGAACAAGCTCCGGGATTTAGCATGAATGTGGATGAAAAGGTTAAATTAGCCTTACATTTACAAAAGTTAAATGTTGACTGCTTAGAAGCCGGTTTTGCCATTGCCTCACAGGGAGATTTTGAAGCCATAACAGCGGTTTCAAAATCTTTAAAGGGTCCGGAAATAGCCAGCCTTGCTCGAGTTAGAGAAAAAGACATAGACCGAGCCTGGGAGGCTCTTAAACACGCTAAAAAGCCGCGTATTCACGTTTTTATAGCTACATCCGACATCCACATGAAACATAAGCTTAAAATGGAACCGGATGAAGTACTGGAAGCAGCAATAAAAGGGGTGGAATATGCCTGTAAATACACAAATAACGTGGAGTTTTCCGCGGAAGATGCGACAAGAACAAAACCGGAATTTCTTGCAAAAGTTTGCAAAGCTGTAATAAAAGCCGGAGCAAAGGCTGTAAATATACCTGATACTGTCGGATATACTACTCCTGATGAATTTTTTAAGTTGATTGGGTATTTGAAAGATGAAATAAAGAACGATGCTATTATAAGTGTACATTGTCATAATGACCTTGGTCTTGCAGTAGCTAATTCACTTGCCGCAATAAAGGCGGGAGCCAGGCAGGCGGAATGCACAATCAATGGTATTGGCGAGCGAGCTGGAAATGCTTCCATAGAAGAGCTTGTAATGATAATCAATACAAGAAAAGATCTTTTTAACTTTAAAACCGATATAAATACAAAACACATATATCCTACAAGCAGAGCTCTTTCTTTGATTACCGGGGTGCAAGTTCAACCAAATAAAGCTATTGTTGGGAGAAATGCTTTTGCTCATGAGGCGGGAATTCATCAGGATGGGGTACTGAAGGAAAAAAGCACTTACGAGATAATGCGACCTGAGGATATTGGTTTGTCTTCCAATGAGTTGATACTCGGAAAGCATTCGGGAAGACATGCTTTCCGGAATAAACTTGAAGAACTCGGGTATCAGTACAATGATGAAGAAATAGATAAACTTTTTAAGAAATTTAAAGATCTTGCCGATAAAAAGAAAGAAATTTACGACGAAGACCTTGAAATGCTTGTTGCGTCAGAACTTTTTACGATGGATCAGAAATACAAATTGCTTTCCGTTAATTTTTCCGGTGGTACCGGTGTGGTTCCTTCAGCTACGATTGAGGTAGAAGTTGACGGCAAGTATTTTAAGAAAGAAGGTTCCGGAGACGGCCCTGTAGATGCTGTGTACGATGCAATTCGAAAGGCTGTACCGGATAAAATTAGCATTACCCGGTTCAGTATTAGCGCAATAACGGGTGGTTCAGACGCTCAGGGAGAAGTTACGGTTTATATTGAGGAAGAAGGCCTTGATTCTGTCGGAAGAGCTGCTAAAACTGATATTGTTATTGCAAGTGCTGAAGCTCTTGTAAATGCTTTAAACCGTCTTGCTTTAAAGAAAAAAATGAAAGAAAAAGACGAACACGGAGTGTAATTATGGGACATACTATAACGGAAAAGATACTTGCGGTACATGCGGGTAAGGATGAGGTAAAGCCAGGTGAGCATATTGTTGCGAATGTAGACTTTATGGTCGCGAATGATATTACTGCGCCAATAACTATTAACATACTTGAAGATATTAAAAATGCAAATATAAAGAATGAGCAAATTGCTCTTGTTCCCGATCATTTTACGCCGAATAAGGATATTAAATCCGCTGAAAACGTAAAAATGATTAGAGAATTTTCAAAAAAACATAAAGTTAAATACTTTTTTGATACAGGTAGATGCGGAGTGGAACACTGTATGCTGCCCGAAATGGGACTTATCGGCCCCGGTGATCTTGTAATAGGAGCAGATAGTCATACCTGTACGTACGGAGCTCTTGGATGTTTTTCAAGTGGCGTCGGAAGCACCGATCTTGCCGGGGCTCTCTTGACTGGCAAAATATGGCTGAGAGTTCCGGAAACCATCAAACTTGAATATAACGGTGAATTGAAAGAATGGGTTTATGGTAAGGACTTGATACTTATGACGCTAAAGGAGCTTGGGAATATTGCGGCAATATATAAATCTCTTGAATTCACGGGAAGTACGATTTCTAATCTAAGTATTTACCAGAGATTGACAATGAGTAATATGGCTGTAGAAGCCGGAGCCAAAAACGGCATATTCCCGCCGGATAAAATTACTGAAGCATACGTTAAAGATAGAGCAAAAAGAAGTTATAAAATGTACCAGAGTGATGATGATGCGGAATATTCTGATGTGCGTAAATTCGACGTTTCGGAACTTGACCCTCAAGTTTCCTTGCCGCATCTTCCTTCAAATGCGGAAAGTATAAAAAACATAGGAAAGATAGAAATCGATCAGGTATTTATCGGTTCCTGTACAAACGGCTGGTATGATGACCTTGAAATTGCAGCTAAGGTACTGAAAGGAAAGAAAGTAGCTCCCAGTACAAGACTGATAATTGCTCCTCCGACACCTGCAATTTATATGAAAGCCCTTAGAAACGGATTACTTGAGATTTTTGGGGAGGCAGAGGCGGTAATCGGCCCTCCGACTTGTGGTCCGTGTTTGGGCGGTCATATGGGTGTTCTCGCAGCAGGAGAAAGAGCTGTAGCTACGACTAACCGTAATTTTGTAGGTAGAATGGGGCATTACGAAAGCGAAGTTTATCTTTCTAATCCCGCAGTTGCGGCAGCTTCTGCTATTGCAGGCAGAATTGTACATCCCGAGGAGGTGTTGTGATGGATGAAATAAAAGGTAAGGTGTGGAAATTTGGAGATAATACTGATACCGACTTGATAATCCCTGCACGCTATCTCAACATGACGGATCCAGGGGAGCTGGCAGCACATCTTTTTGAACCGGTTCGCGGAGAACATTTCGATGAAATAGTCAATAAGGGTGACATCGTAGTTGGCGGCGATAATTTCGGGTGCGGTTCTTCAAGAGAACATGCGCCCATTGCTATAAAAGCAAGCGGTGTATCCTGTATTATAGCTAAAACATTCGCCAGAATTTTTTACCGGAATTCTTTCAACATAGGTCTTCCTCTGATAGTCCAACTTGAGGCAGCCGAGGAGATCAAAGAGGGAGATACTCTGGATATTAATCTCGAAGAAGGGCTGATAAAAAACGAATCTAGCGGTAAAGAATATTCTTTTCCATCGCTTGAAGGCATGATGGTTAACTTAATAAAATACAAAGGCTTAATGCCTTATATTTTAAATGAAGGTTATAACTAATTTGGTAAGTGGGGAGTATAAATGGATACCAGAAAAAACAACAAAGAAAAAGATCCGTGTAAATCTGTGTTAATCTGTGGCTAATTAATAGGGTGTGGAAGGGTTTTGTGTTCTCTGTGGCTCTGTGTGAGAATAATTTTTTAAAGGAGGGAAATTGAGAAGTGATTCAGTAAAAAAAGGTGTGGAAAGAGCGCCGACTCGTGCGCTTCTTTGCGGTTGCGGTTTTGATCCTATGGATATCGATAAGCCGTTTGTCGCGGTTGTTTCTTCGATTACCAATATAATACCTGGACATGTTCATCTTCGTGATATTCAAGAAGCGGTTATTAACGGTATTTATGCCGGAGGCGGAGTTCCTTTTTATTGTTCCGTTCCGGGTATATGTGATGGTGTCGCGATGGGGCATAGTGGAATGAGTTACAGTCTTCCTTCGAGGGAATTGATAGCAGATTCTGTCGAAACATTTGTGAACGCTCATCAGCTTGACGGTATTGTTCTTGTAACCAATTGTGATAAAATTACGCCGGGTATGCTTATGGGTGCGGGTCGCCTTCGTTTACCTTCGATAGTCGTGACCGGAGGTCCGATGCTTAGCGGCAGATATAAGATGAGAAAACTTTCTCTTGTCAGAGATACTTTTGAAGCAGTTGGGGCATATCAGGCGGGAAAAATTTCAGAAGAAGAGTTATATGCGCTTGAGAAAGAAGCCTGTCCCGGTGCCGGTTCCTGTCAGGGTTTGTATACGGCTAACACGATGGCATGCGTTACTGAAGCTCTGGGCTTGTCTCTACCGGGTTGCGCGACTAATTTGGCAGTTTCTGCCGAGAAAAAGAGGATTGCGTATAGATCGGGTGAAAAAATTGTTGAATTAATCAAGAAAAATATTACTGTTGATAAAATAGCTACAAAGGAAGCTTTTGAAAATGGTATCCGTATAGATATGGCTCTCGGAGGTTCTACAAATTCGGTTCTTCATATACCCGCGATTGCGCATGAATTTGGTGTCGATTTACCGCTCGAAATTTTCGACGAAATAAGTAAAGGTACGCCGAATATTACCAAAATCAGACCCGCGGGAGATTATTTTATGGAAGATTTGAATTACGCGGGCGGGATTCCGGCGGTTTTAAAATCACTTGAATCGAAAATAAATGATTGTACTACGGTAAGCGGTTTGACTACAAAAGAAATAGCCGAAAGCGCTGAAATTTATGATGATGATATAATAAGGTCAATTGACAATGCTTACAGTAAAGAAGGCGGCATTGCTATCTTAAGAGGTAATTTGGCACCAGGCGGTGCAGTTGTAAAACAATCCGCGGTCGATAAGTCTATGATGCAGTGTACAGGTACGGCAAGAGTTTTTAACTCGGAAGAAGATGCCAATAAGGCCATTTTAGGCGAAAAGATCAAAGCGGGCGATGTTGTCGTCATTCGCTATGAAGGTCCCAAAGGTGGTCCGGGTATGAGAGAGATGTTGAACCCCACTGCGGCAATTACCGGTATGGGTCTTGAAAAATCCGTTGCGCTTATAACCGATGGCCGATTCTCAGGCGGGACAAGAGGTCCTGCTATCGGTCATATATCTCCGGAAGCTTCGGTTGGCGGTCCAATTGGATTGATTAAAGAAGGAGATAAAATTAAAATAGATATTCCCGGAAGACGTGTTGATCTTTTGATAGACGACTCGGAATTCGAGAAGAGGAAGGCAGCTTTTAAACCGGTTAAGAAGGATATTCCACGCGGTTATCTACAAAGATATTCTAAAATAGTCAAGTCGGCAGGTGATGGCGCGGTATTTGAATAATCGAAGATTAGTATATTAGTTAATTGGTTTGCTCTGGAAAATTAAATATTAAAAATCAAAAAGCAAAATGACAGATAAAAATGCGAAAATTGAAAAATGAGGAAACAGAGAAATAGGAATTTCTAAACTAAATCTACCTTACGCAAAACTATTTAACAATTTCGCTTAAATCCCCTACTTTTATTAATTCCTTATCCCCTTTGACGACGCTTTTTGTGTTCGCGCGCACTTTCTAGAGTAAAAATTAAGTCCTCACCATCACCAATAGAGGGAATATATTGATACGTAGTGCGTGATTTGCAGAAGTGTTCTTCTATATCGCCGAGAAGTTTTTGAATCTTTTCCAGAATATTCTCAATATAAGTCCGACTAATACCGGGTAGAGGATTACGGTGATATTGAAGCGTAGTTGCAAGATCTTCATGTGCGAGAAGGCGATGCCGTACCTTTCGTAATGGCTTATAACAGTCCTTAAGTTCCTCCAATTCTGATTGCCATTTGTTAAATAGAGTCGTGTCTATGGAGAGTTGCAACTTATCTATCAAACAATCCAAAGATACATTTTTTTTACCACAAGATTCTTTAGGGTCCATGAGTCGAGAAATTGCGAGTATTACATCGTGACGCATAATACGATCCAATAATCCAAAAAATGAGGATGCGGCCCAGTTCAAAAGATCAATAAGCTCAGGAGAAGTCCCAAATAGGGATTTATAGTTTTGCCAACTCAAGTGCAAGTAAGCAACATTGGTCAAAAGCTCATAAAATAACTCTCCCGTTTCTTTTGGGAAGAGTGCATGCGTTTTTTCTCGAATCTCTTCTGGAGTCTGATATTTCTTCATTTTCTTATTCGTATTCATTTTATAGTAAAAATTTTAAAAAAGTCAATAGGCTATGTCTTGCAACGCTGTGAGTTGAGAATCATAAGTTGTAATTAAAAAAAATGTCGTAGCAGTATAATATAGATTGTAAACTCAATTCTAAAACCCCTTGACATCCTACCCCTTTTTGAGGTATATTGTGAAGGTGGAAGCAACAATTCAAAGTTTAAGAAGTGGCCACTATCGTTCTTGTTGTTAAGAAAAGATGAAAGATATTGCTTTTAAAGATAACACAATAGCGGAAGAGAAAGGATTACCTTATCCAATAGTATTATATCCCAAACATTATGGAGTATTTATAGGTTTTAAAAGAAATCTTACGGATTCACAAGTTTTTTTCTGCTCATGTTTTAAAGAAGCAATAGTAAATTATATAAAGCATCAACTGGAAAATCCTGGTATCGGAACCTATGGTAATGGTCAAAAAATATTCTTTTTGGATTATGGTCAGTTTCCAACGAGTTTTATTCAGCAGATAAAAAATTATCCACAAAACGATAAAATTGTGCAAATGTTTCACTTTGAAAACAAACTATGTCACGAATGTAATAATGCTACGCCATCATATAGATATTGCCACGAAATGTATGGCTCGGTTTTCAAACAAAATTATGGCTGGTACATTAAGAAGCATGCCTATGAATGGGGTATAATTGGAAATGAAGTTGATTTTAAATTATGCCCGGATGAAATCATAGACTTATTAAAGATAGAGCCTATAGAATACTTCAAGTTATTTCGGGAATTCTTATCAAATAAAAAGATAGAAAGAGCATTTGAATTACAGAGTAAATTTAACAAACAACAAAGGAAAATCTGGAATGTTATAGAAAATGAAGTTAGAGAAAGATTTGGACATAAGAAAATAGGAGAAGCATGGACTAGTGAAACAATTCTTTATTATATGATTGAAAAACTTTATCCGGAAAGAACTATATTTCGTCATTTTCGCCCAGAATTTCTGGAAGGATTAGAAATAGATATATTTATAAAAGAATTTAATTTAGGCATCGAATATCAGGGAATACAACATTATAAACCAGTAAAACATTGGGGAGGAGAAGCTGCGTTAAAAAAATTAAAAGAGAGAGATGATAAAAAGAAAAAAATCTGCGGATTACAAAATATAAGCTTGATTTACTTTAAGTATAATGAGGATTTAAGTGAGGAATTTGTTTCAAATAGACTTAAACAATATATTTAACAACATAAAATTCCTGTTAATCGTGTCCGTATCCTGTCTGATATTAGGGTTGTGGGATTGATTCCGAACAACACAAATATATTTTTTTCTTTGTGTATTAGCGTCTTTGTATGAGATTAATTTTGGGTTGTGGGTTGAGTATTAACAACAAATAATCTCTATTAGTTGTTATTTATTTTAATTTTTAAATTTTGATTTGTAATTTTACATTTTGATATTTGATTTTTACATTTTAGTGGCATTGCCGGGTTAGTTAGTTCTTACGAATAATTTCTTTATCTTCTCTGGAGGTTTTATTATGAATACAACGAGTACAAATAATGCCACTAATACAGTGCCTATGCGAAGGAGAGTTTGATTTACATCAGGGTATACCAATTTTTCGATATAATGGACAATAAAGGAGCCCGGATAAATACCCTCCGGGTTATATCTTACTCTTGATAAGTTTTCGAGTATAGTTAACGGACAAAATCTTCTTAGGAGCGTCAGTAATCCGACAAAAAGAATACCTGAAAGGTGAAGTGTTCTAAACAACCACCAATCAAAGATTTTTTTTCTGAAGAATCCGTATATGGTTAAAAAGAAACCCAGTAACATAAAAATTATCCAGATGAAATGTAAAACTACTATTATATCCGCGATTATTTTGTAAAACATAATATTTAAAGGCTTACAGCTGACCGCCGACGGCTGACAGCATAAAAAATATTTGTGTTATTTGTGCGATTCGTTGTTATTCTTAGTTTTGGAGGGGTATGGAAGTTTTTAAACACAAAAATGTATTTTCCTTTTTTGTTCTCTGTGAGTTTGTTTTTTCTCTGTGTTCTCTGTGGTAAAATTGTTTTTTTGGTGGTGGGGGTTTAGTTTAAACAACAAATTTGTTCTTTGTGCGCTTTGTGGTTCAAATATTTTTTTCATCTAAAAGTACTGCTACATATGGTAATTCGCGGAAGAGATTATCGTAATCCATACCATATCCAACCACGAATTTATCGGGAATTTCAAAGCCCACGTAGTTAGCTTTAAATTCGTTTATTCTTCTTTCAGGTTTATCAAGAAAAACACAGGTTTTTATAGCCGCCGGTTTTTTCTCCTGAAAATATTCCTTTGTAAGAGCCAATGTTCTGCCTGTGTCGAGTATATCATCTACAATTAAAACCCACTTATTTTCAATATCGGTTGTAATATCTCTCAGCATTTTCAGTTCTCCGGAAGATACTTTACCGGAACCATAGGATTCGACAGTAATAAAATCCAAAGAAGGGTGTATATTATGAATATTAAATAGTCTCAATAGATCCGATAAAAAGATAAAACTTCCTTTTAAAATACCTATTACAAAAAGTTCCCTGCCTTTACTATCTTCCGCGATTTCTTTTACAAGCTCCTTTACTCGAGTGGCTATATCTATTTCGCTTATTAGTGTTTTAAACTTCATTTCTTTTATATTTTTCATATTTAGTAGTCTTTTCTATCATTTTAGGATTACAAATATAAATGTCAAGAGTGTAGGGCGTGTTGCCCAAATAGAAAAAACATAGAAAAAGGGTTCACATTTCTGCTTT
>CAZRYJ010000017.1:0-23655 GCA_964604245.1 uncultured bacterium
CAGCATTAAGAATCGCGAACAGATTTCTCTACTACTTTGATGATTATGTAAATGATCCTAAAGATAACACTATGTATCTTAAATTTGGTCTGGCTTGCTACTTCTAAGAAATTATTTTTAGACAAAATTTAGAATCTTAACCGCTGCCCTATACAAAACTTATGAAGTACAGTGGGGTTAGGTCTTCTTTGAAAAGTGTCAAGCACTTAGTTTATTGAGTTTGCAGGGTTATTGAGTTCGTTGGGTCACGAGTCAAAAGAAACAACAAAAAATCCTTTTAAAATCTGCGTTTATCTGCGTCCCATTCCTGGGTTAGGGGATGAGATTCTATATTCTGACTCCTGGATTCTGATTTAATATACCTTGACAAATCAATCAAAAATACCTATAATCAAAAATACCTATAATTAAAGAATAAAACAATAAAAAAAAGGAGGTCGTTTTATGAAGAAATTTTTAATATTGTTTTTTCTAACTTTGTTTCTCTTAAGTCCGGTGTTACCTATTGAAGCTAACGAAGAAGCGGCGAATTCCGAAGTAGAACTTGACCTGACCCAATTCTCCAAAGAAATAGCGGGTCCTCCGGAAATTACAACAAACGACGCGAAATTACGCTATAGCTGGGATTTACTTGTTTACAGCGGAGGCGTCTATGTAAGCACCTGGTCGGTACCGGCCGGCATCGATGAAGAGTCAATAGACATCGATTTTTTTGCCGGAGATACTACTCTCCGGGCGGTTATCGCATGCGCGGATTCGACTGTCAGGATTCTAAGGTCCGATGACAGGGGTTTCAACTGGTCACTGGTAAGAAGTATTAGTTTTGCTTATGATAATGTAACCGACCCGCATATCGTTCACGGACCCGACAGCACCTATCATATGTTCGTTCGTTATCTAAGCGACCAGGACCGGATTTACACCCAGGCATATAAAACCGATGACGATAGTTACATTACCGGAACAGGCCAGTACTTATCCGGCACGGACTCGGTACAGAATTACGCTGTCTGCACTGATAGAATACTTCGCCACGGCTATTCTATTTATATTGTTTATCAGGCGGGTGCCCTCAGTTCCGGTAGAAATATGTTTATGCGAACCACAGACCAGGGACAAAACTGGACAACTCCTGCTTTAATTTCAACGGGAGGTGTCGGTTTTCCCAACATAGCTTACGGTCGAGGTGACATTTTATATTTAACTTATCTCTATGATTCTGACCCGAATATTCTCCCACGAGTGCGAAGAAGTTTTAATGACGGGGCAAGTTGGTCTGGGGCTGTAACTCTTGAGACTGATTCTTTCCCGAAGATGGCCCCGCAGATAGCGGCAGCATGTGATAATTCCGGAGATGTTTGGGCAATATGGCCGAGAAGAGACCTTAGCGGCCCCACCCCTATAGATTGGGGTCTACGCTGGTCCTGGAGTCAGGACTCGGGAGCAACCTGGACAGCTGCTACCTGGACCAACAGTAGAGGAGATTCCAACGAATATCTTCCAAGTATAGCAGTTAACGATTACTACGGCTCAACAGATAATGACCCTTATGTCAGCTACGTGAGAGCTACCACCGACGGCGCCGACCCTTATGTCCGTACATTCAACTGGAGTAGCGGAGCCTGGACCGCTGACGTCCGCCGAGGAGATTATAACACCTCATTGACAAGACCTGTCCAGACTTTTAATTACAGCACCGAAAGCGCTGCAGCAATCGCTTATGTAGGAGAAGGCGCAACGAATGTCTATTTCGACACCTGGGAAAGCTCCGGAATCGAGGAAAAGGATGTCGATAGCAAAATCACTTGCAGTCTTGATATGCCAATAATCACCGGGACAGCCACATTAAAATACAACGTACCTAATGCAGGCAACGTCAAAGTTTCAATGTTCAACGTTCTCGGTCAAGAGGTTGCGACATTGTATGACGGTATACAGGAAAGCGGAGAGAATACTCTAAGTGTTTCCTCACAGAATCTTCCGCAGGGTATTTACTACATAGTAATAAATACTTCCGCCGGAATAGGTACGGCAAAAGCAACCATAATAAAGTAAAACAAAAAACCGAAGAATAAAAAGGGGAGAGCTTCCTCTCCCCTTTTTTATATAAATTAGAGTGACTATAAAAAAAATCATCGGTGAAATAGAAAAAGAAAAATTTTCTTTTTTTTCTGGTTTCGTGACTCTTTTTTCAATCATATTAATCAGGAATATTCTAGAAAGTTCTTTTGAAGGAAAACAAATTTTGGGGTTTTCGCCGATTACTTCCCACTCGTTCTATATGGTTTTCGTTCATTACCCTTTATTCTATCTATCCCTGTTTTTATGGGTTCTTTTTGTCCTTAAATTTTTAACAAAAGAAGAATCGATAAAAATTGCAAAGGTCTTGCTCATCGGAATGTCGGTCATCGTAATTGCACCTCTTATCGATATCATAGCTTCAAAGGGAAGCGGCTATAATTTGACCTATTTAACCGGTCCTGGGGAATTCGCAGAAATACATAAATTTTTCTATTTTACGAAAGACCTTCTCAAGGCAAGCTGGGGACAAAGAGCAGAAATATTGCTCGTATTACTGGGTAGTTTTGTCTATGTGTTAATAAAAACAAAAAATTATTTTAAATCCATACTTGCTCCGATAATTATCTACTTGATTATTTTTATCCATGGTATTCTGCCTAATACAATCGCCAGAATTCCCTTATACCTTGGTTATAAAAAACTAACCGCTACGGCAATTTTAGGCAGCGGAATACTTGCAATAGACAGCCAGAACTACGCGGTAATTTTTTCCGTATCTATCATATCAGCTTGCTTAATGATTGCCTTAATATCAAAAAAGACTACTATAAAAGAAATATTTAATCTAAAAGCATTTCTCATTTCTCTCGCCGCAATCTCCCTGGGAATTTTTTATGGTTTATTTCTTATATTCAGATATTATCCCTTACTATTAATAAATCCAATATTTTATCTGTCGGTTTTACTAAGTATTTTAATAGCGATATTTACCGATAGGATTTCGCAACTTCATATCAATATGATCGAATTCCAGATACTTGCAGTAGTTATAATACTGTTCAGTATTTCCCTTGGATATATATTTATGCTTTTAATTTTAATATCTTATCTCTTTAAACGATTCCTTAAACCTAACTGGCTTTTAATTATTCCATTATTTATTGCGGGTTTTTCTTTAATTTGCCAGGAAGCTACCCCGGGGACAATAATTCCCGTAAAAAAAGAGCATTTAGAATTAAAAGGAGCAAGACTTGTAGGATGGACTTCCTTCTTAAACAGAGACTATAAAAAGGCTCTGCTTTTATATTTAAAAGTTAACTCGATACAACGTGACAGCGAAACTCAAAAAAGAATCGGACAGTGCTTTCTCAATATGGGACATCTTGAGAAAGGTATAGAAGAACTCGAAAGAATAGAAGACCCGGACTACGAAACAATCCTTTCACTAGGACAAGCATATACGCAGAACGGTAAATATGAAAAAGCCATCGCTATCTACAAAAAGGCAATCGAGCAAAAAATCTCTCCTTCGGAATTTTATGTAAAAATTGCGCAGATTGCTTCCCGCAGCAGAACGGAAGAAGAGATGAATGCAGCAATCGATAAGGCTGCGCTGTACGGCTTTCCGAAATACAAACTCTTTCAGATAAAAGCGGACTTTTATTTTCGTAAAAATGATTTAGAAAACGCCGGCAAAATGTATGACCTTTCTTTAATTTATAATCCGAGGTCCGCCGCATCACTTTCCGGCAAGGGTATAATATATTATAAACAGGGTAATATGAAGGAAGCAGAAAAAAAATTATTGGAAGCTCTAAAAATCGAAGCAGATAACGATGCCATTTATAATAACCTGGGGGCCATATATTTAGCGCAAAACAATTACAGAAAAGCCGAAAAAACTTTTCTTAAATCCCTTAAAATGAATCCCAACCAAGAGGAAGCCTACTATAACCTCGGGCTGATTCGTGAAATAGAAGGAAGAATAGAGGAAGCTTATCAGATGTACCGGAGAGCTTTAAATGTAAATCCAAATTATTTACCGGCAAAACTTAAAATCAAGATACTGGAAAAATGATTATCTATTTTATATTACCTTTTCTTCTGACAATCGCAGGATTCTTATTCATAAGAACGAAAGCTCCCGGATTATTGAGGAACTGGCTCAAGGCATCCCGTCCCCTTATATCTATTCATTATCTCTTCCCCACTATCTTTGGAATATTACTCGGAAATTTCATTTACCGGGAACCAATAAATTATATGCATTCGTTTCTTCTCACATTTTCCGTTTTCTTTTCTTTCCAGACTTCCGTAATCATAAATGATATAAACGACATCAAAACCGATTACTATTCAAACAAAAATAGTCTTCTAAACCCAGGCTCTTTTCCAATAGAATATTATAGATTTTTGAGTTTATTTTTCTTTATAATTTCTTTACTTTCCGCTCTTGTCATAAATTACAGAATATTTCTTATAGTTTTATCCGCTCACGTAATTCATTTTTCTTATTCTTCGAAGCCTCTTCGCCTGAAACGCTTCTTCCCCGTATCTGTTTTTATGCTTGCCCTGGGTGCATTACTTGCTGCTATTTCCGGATATGCTCTTTTCAACTCATATAAACCATTCATCTCTTTTCCTTTAAGAGCAGCCTCGCTTATTTTTATTCCTCTATTTTTATCGCTGAACTTCCGCGACCTTGCAGACCATAAAGGTGACGGTAAAACAGACATAACAACTTTATTCACTATATTCGGCATCGAAAAAGGAAGATATATAAATGCTTATCTTGTTCTCTTAAGTTACCTTCTGGTACCTGTAATTTTAAGATTTTATCCATTATTTATAGCTACCATACCTCTTGGAATCGCAAGTTTTTACGCTTGTCTTAAAAAACCATTTAATGAAAAAATAATATTTTATATATATTTTATAATGATAGCAATCTTAGGAGTATTTTTACATACAAAAACGGAAATTTTCCTTGGTCCAATATTTTAATAACAATTGCCACGAATCATAGAGGGGTTAGGTCTTCTTTAAATCTTATTAATCCTAGAAATTGGTAAATCAGTGAATCGGTGTTTCAGTTGGTTCGTGGGGTCGTTGGTTCGGTTTTTTAAACCACCTAACGTCCTAACCGCCTAACGACCTAACGATTGTATCCTCTGTATATCTCTGTGCTCTTTGTGGTTATTATTATAGTTGGTTCGTTGGATCGTGGGTTCGTTGGTTTGTTTAGTTTTTGTTCGGTCTACCGTCCGCGGTCGTCCGTCGTTCTTGTTACCACCTAACGACCTAACCATCCAACCACCTAACGATTTACTGACTTCTTGCTTAAACCTTTATATCATGAATTTTCAGGGAAACTTTACCATTCCACTGGTCTATAAACGGTGAATAAGCTATACTAAATTTCCCCGCGCTTCTCAGGAAATCGATTTTATCTCCAAGAGAAAAACCAATACTTGAAATATATTTATTCTCATCTTTAACCGAAAACTTTAAGTGATTATTTCCGACAATATTAAGAACTCCTGCCAACTCAACATCAAAAGAAGCAAAGATCGGAGTCGGATTTCCTATGCCAAAAGGAGCTAAAATCTCCAAATTTTTTACTAATTTTTTATTAATCGAACCAAGCGAAAGCGGAAAATCTACTAAAAGCTCTTTCTCGGTAACTTTATCCTTTAAAGTTTTCATAACTTTTCCTTCAAAAGCTTCTTTGAAAATATCGATATTTTCCTTTTTTATCGATATTCCGCAAGCCTGTGAGTGTCCGCCAAATTTTTCTAATAAATCGGATGATTCCTTGATACAAGCCATAATATTAAAACCCGGGATACTTCGTCCGGAACCCTTACAAATATTTCCTTTCTCTGCTATAAGAATTGTAGGTCTATTAAAGTCCTCGACGATTTTAGAAGCTACAATCCCTATCACACCCTCATGCCAATCTTCACCCGAAATAATAATTCCTGTTTTTTCTTCCACATTACGACTGCCTAAAAGCTCCAACGCTTCTTTATAAATTTTTTCCTGAAGCTTTTTTCTCTCTTTATTATATTTTTCTAACTTTGCGGCAATTGAATTTGCTTCGGGTTTACTATAAGTACTAAGTAAATCAACCGCTTCCCTTGCCTCCCCCAATCTGCCAAGCGCGTTAATTCTGGGAGCAATAACAAAAGAGATATGCCATGCCTGTAACTTAGTCTTTTTAAAGCGAGCGCTATTCAATAAAGCGACAATCCCTGGCCTTCTGCCTTCATTCATTATCTTAAGACCTAACGCGGTTATGATTCTATTTTCCCCTATAAGCGGCATAACATCCGCAACTGTACCAAGCGCAACAAGATCAAGATTCCATAAAAGAAATTTTTCCGAAAGCTCAGAAATTTTCGATAGCCCCTGACATAACTTAAAAGCAACTCCCACACCCGCAAGCTCTCTATAAGGATAAGATTCCGATAAATGAGGATTTATTTTAATCGGTGCGGGATTCTCCCTTTCCGGCAGATGATGATCCGTAACGATAACTTCCATTCCCAGTTCGTACGCATATTTAATCTCTTCTACCCCATTTATACCGCAATCCACAGTAATTATGAGCTCCGTTCCACTTTTCTTTAATTCTTCAATTCCCGCTTTATTTAAACCGTACCCCTCTTCTAAACGATGCGGAATATAGAAATTCACCTCCCCACCTAGCTTTCGAATAACAATAAGCATTAAAGTTGTTGCGGCTATACCATCTACATCAAAGTCGCCAAAAATCGAAATTTTCTTATTATTCTTAATTGCTGACAATATTTTTTTGCTCGCTTCCTTTACACCATCCAAAAGAAAAGGATCATATAGGCCACCAACAGACGGGTTCAAAAAAGAATCGGAATCCGAAATACCCCTAATATCCAATAATTCTCTTACAATATATTTCGAATCTTCATCATCTATTTGCTTATCAGACCTAAACTTCCACTTCATTTTTTTATGCTATTACCTTATATACCAAAACTATAAATATAAAAACATAAAGCTTTAACGCATGTATTGTATGGTTTTTTAGCAAATCGAATATATTAATCGTCAATTATTTCTCCCATAATATCACCACCTAAGGCGTCTGTAATTAAAACCTGGTATGTTTTTCCCACGTTGATGCTTTTATTTTCCTTTGAAATCCAAACAACCGGGTCAATATCCGGTGCCGAAGATTTCGTTCTGCCATAATATTCTCCGCTTTCAATCCCGTCAATAAGCACTTCAGTTGTTTTGCCAATGAACTTTTCATTCCTTTTCTTCATTTTATCTTCAATTATTAATGAAATTATCTCCATTCGCCTTGTAATTACTTCATCCGAAAGTTTAGGCATAGAAAAAGATGCGCTGCCTTCCTCATGTGAATAACCAAAAACTCCAATATGGTCAATATTATCCTCTTCTACAAAAGAACAAAGTTCCTCGAAGTCTTTTTCTGTTTCTGAAGGAAAACCAACAATAAAAGTGCTTCTCAGTGTAAAATCGCCTATAGATGCGATCATTTCCAGAAGATTATCTATTTCTTTCTTACCGTATCCCCTTCTCATATCTGAAAGTACCGAATCCGATACATGCTGGAAGGGAATGTCAAGATAATCCATCACATTTGGGAAGTTTTGTACTATTTTCAGTAAATCTTCAGAAACAGAGAGTGGATGGAAATAAAGAAATCTTATCCAACCGGAAAAATTCACTGCAATTTCCTTAATGACATCGGAAAGAGAAGAATTCCCTCGTAAATCCTCACCCCAGGAAGTTGTATTTTGTCCAATAATAATGATCTCTTTAACATTCTCGGGTAAATTTAAAACTTCTTCCTTTATAACCGAAAGTTCTTTTGAATGTGATATACCTTTTAATTGTGGAATCACACAAAAAGAGCATTTGAAATTGCAGCCTTCCTGAATCTTTATATACCTGTAATGTGGAGGTGTAATATGCGGTTCATTATAAAGATTTTTACCTAAATAGCCAAAATTTGAATCAATCTCAGATTTTCCGGATTTAATTATTTCGGGAATCCTTTCTATTGAACCGGTTCCTACCAATAAATCCACTTCATTCATAGATTTTTCTAAATCCCGCCCGTATCTTTGAGCCAGGCAACCAACGAGTACTAAAGTCGCTTTTTTGTTTTTCTCTCTTAAGGTAAAGATCGCATCTATAGATTCCGATACTGCTTCTTCGATAAAAGCACAACCGTTAACAATTATAATATCTACTTTTTCCGGAGACTTTAAAAGTTTAAGTCCTGAAGTTGTGAGTATATTTATAATAGCTTCGCTATCTGCTTCGTTTCTCGGGCAGCCAAGCGTTTCCAAATAAAAAGCCTTCCCAATATCGTTCACTTTTTACCGGAAAAAACCTCTCTTGGAACTTTGGCTTTTTTAAGTATACCTAAAGCAGCTTGAATATGCTCATCATCCGGAATACTCGCTTCATACTTTCCTTTGATGCCTTTTTTATTATAAGCAAGCCAGATATTAAGACCTCTTCTTATCTCATCCAACGAATTATTCCACTCTTCCTCTGAAAATTCTATCCCTTTTCTCGCTCCACTCGAATCTTTTTTCAAGTATTCCTTAACGCTCCCTTGAAATTGTTTTATCATTTTTTCCATCTCTCCTTGTGTCAAATTTTCAACATAGGGATAATTCGCCAGGTACTCAATCATTTTTGTAGAATCTTTTTTTATCTGTTCTTTAACTTTACTTTTAAATTCTTTTATCATGTTGGAAGTTACAGTTTCAACATTAGGGTGCTTTGCAATATATTCTACAATAAAATCGAACTCATAACTATATATTCTTTCGTAAAAAGGCGATATTTCTACATGAAGAATCGAATCGGGCACTATTCCTCCTCCCCCTTTGACTTCTCTATGCAGCTTTCCTCTTGTATGAAAGAGCTTTGTAGTATCCTCTACTAATTCTCTATCAATACATCTGCCTGAAGGCGTATGATACCTTGCTATCGTCAACTTAATAGCTCTATCGGCTGGTAAACGGTATATTCTCTGAACTGAACCTTTACCAAAAGTTCGTGAACCAATCAAAAATCCGCGATCCCAGTCTTGAATAGCTCCGGCTACAATTTCGGAGCCGCTGGCAGAAAAAGGACTAACCAGAACAACGAGAGGATACTTAGAATATGACCCATCATCTGAACGATAAGACTCACGCACGGATTTGCCTTCAGTATAAACAATTTCCTTTCCTTCTTCAATGAAGAAAGAAGCTACTTTTGCTGCTCCATCAAGAACACCTCCGGGATTATTCCTTAAATCCAGGATAAATTTCTCGGTTCCAACAGCAATAAGCGAATCTAAAGCAGTTTCCAACTCTTTTGGAGTATTTCTACTAAAAGAATTAACGCTAATATATCCGACATTATCTTTTACTATACCAGCATATGGGACAGACTTAATTTTGATTATTGCTCTTGTTATTGTGAAATCAATCTCTTTACCTAACCCCTTCCTTGAAATAGTTATAGTTACATCCGTGCCCGGTCTTCCCCGCATCATAGAAACAGCTTTATCTAATTTCATATCTTTAGTAGAGGTTCCCTCAATTTTAACAATTTTATCACCCTGTATCAATCCCGCATCATAAGCCGGGGTACCCTCCATGGGAGAAACAATTGTTATATAATCACCTCTCTTTGATATTCGGATGCCCAAACCTCCAAATGCTCCCTCGGTTTGCACCATCAAATTCTCAAAATCTTGCTTTTCTAAGTAAGTTGTGTGCATATCCAGACTATCAGTCATAGCTTCTATTGCACGATTCAGCAATTCAGTCATATCTACTTCATTGACATACTTATCCCTTATAAGCTCCAAAACCTGCTCAACAGACCTTATAGCAGTAAAGACATTCAACGACGAATAAACAAAGCCGCCAAAAGATAGAAGAACAAGAAGAATCAAAAGACTATATTTCTTTTTTAAGTTCATCAAAATCCTCCTCCAACAGAGTGGAAATTTCTTTTTTTATCTCTCCGTGAATTTCATCTATAGTTCCTCGTGAATCTATTAAAATAACTCTATCCGGATTTTTTTTAGCCAGGTCGAGATATGCATTTCTAACTCTCCGATGAAAATCAATATTTTCTCTTTCAATCCTATCCGGTTCGAATATTCTATCTCTAACAATCCCAGGATCAACATCAAGTAAAAAGGTAATATCAGGTTCTCTTACACTAAATAATTCCAAGCCTTTAAGCATTTTCATTTCTTCTTTTTTTATTCCTCTTCCAGCCATTTGATACGCAATTGTTGAATCAAAATGCCTATCTGAAATGACAATTTTATCTTTATCAAGATTCGGAGAAACAATCTTAGCCAAATTTTCTGCCCTATCTGCAAGATATAGGAAAAGTTCTGTATACATGTTTATATCTTCGTTTCCTTCAAGTAGAATGGCTCTTATCCTCTCCCCAACTACAGTCCCTCCCGGTTCTTTGGTTATTAAAACATCCCATCCTTTTGATAAGAGAGATTTATACAATAATTCGGATTGAATTGTTTTACCGGAACCTTCAACTCCTTCAAAAGTTATAAAAATACCGTGTTTTTTCTTATTTGCTCTGGATGTTATCTTAGTTACCTTTTTTATTTCTTATTTTTTTGTTTTTTCTATACTTTTTAATAAAATCTTCTGTTTTATCTTTTGCTACGGAGTCAGGATATTGCTCAGGCGGCGACTTCATCAGATAAGAAGAAGGCTCTATCAAAGCCCCTGAAATTTTATTGTCAAGCGCTAACTTCATAAGTCTTATTGCATCGATTATTACACCTGCTGAATTAGGTGAATCCCATACTTCAAGCTTCACTTCGACATTAAGAGGTACATCACCAAAAGTCTGACCCTCCATTCTCATATATGCCCATTTTCTATCTGTCAGCCACTCGATATAATCCGAAGGACCTATGTGAATATTTTCTTTTCCAATATCAAAAGGCAAAAGAGAAGTAACTGCCTGTGTTTTGGACTTTCCTTTAGAAGCAAGACGTTCTCTTTCCAACATATTCAGAAAATCAGTGTTTCCGCCTACGTTTAATTGAAAAGTACGTTTCAAGCGAACTCCTCGGTCAATAAAAAGTTGAGCCAGAACTCTATGAGTAATCGTTGCTCCAACCTGGGATTTAATATCATCCCCGATTATGGGTAGCCCTTTCTCTTTAAACCTATCCGACCAATATTTTGAAGAAGCTATAAAAACTGGTATCGCGTTTATAAAACCAACTTCAGCTTGAAGAGCCTGCTCTACATACCATTTTGTTGCTTCTTCACTACCAACAGGCAAATAACTTATCATCATATCAGCCTTGGTATCCTTCAGAACTTTTACAATATCAACTGTAGAACCCGGAGCTTTCTTTATAATATCGGCAAGATACTTACCAATACCATCATGAGTCATACCTCTCTGTACTTTTACTCCAAGCTCAGGAACATCGTCAAATTTGTAAGTATTATTGGGAGAGGCAAAAATTGCCTTCGATAGATCTTTGCCAACTTTAGTCCTATTGATATCAAAAGCGGCTACAAATTCAATATCTTTAATATGATAACCACCCAAATCCACATGCATCAGCCCCGGTACAGACTTCTTGGGATCCGCATTACGGTAATAATGCACTCCCTGAACTAATGAAGAAGCGCAATTACCTACACCAACTATTGCGACTCTGACCTTATTATCCATTAATCACCTCCGTTTTCCAGCCGTTTGTATGCAATTAATATCCTTTGAATAGCTGTTATGTTACTTCCTATTGCCAAAACAGCCATTATATAAATCAGGTAATCCGGCAAAATTATTAAACCAATAATTATAACAATAATCCGCTCTGCACGAGTAAAAAATCCTTCTTTAATTTCAATTCCGAGAGATTCCGCTCTTGCTCGTGTATAACTTGTCATGAATGCCCCCAGGATTGCCGCAAAACTTAAAGAAGCCAAAAGAGCACTTTTTCCTGCAAAAGCTATAGAAAAAAATATAAAGAACTCTCCGTATCTGTCAAGTGTTGAGTCGAAAAAAGCGCCGAATTTAGAAGTTTTTCCCTTCAATCTCGCAATTTGACCATCAAGAGTATCTAAAATTGAACCTGCAATTAAAACTACACCACCTATTCTAAAATTACCCTTTAAAATAAACATCGAAGCAAGAATAACAACTAAAAGCCCGATAAATGTTATAATATTTGGGGGGGCAAATGAAAATGCCTTTACCAATGGCAAAAAAACCAGTCTTGCTTTATCTTTTAGTTTACTCCAACCCAATCTTTGCCTCCAATTAAAACTACAAACTCCCCTTTCAATTTAGGCATACTATCAAGAATTTGCATCGGTGTTCCTCTGATTACTTCTTCGTAAATCTTAGTCATCTCTCTTGTTAAAACAATTTCTCTATCCGGCAAAATCAACCCTATCTCACAAAGTAATTTCTGCACTCTTTTAGGTGATTCGAAAATTATTACCGTTTTATTTTCATCTTTTAGCGATTCCAAAATCCTGCTTCTTTTCCCCTTTTTTTTGGGAAGATATCTCTGGAAAATAAATTTATCGGGAGGAAGCCCGGATAGAATTAGCGAATTTATTACGGAGGAAGGTCCCGGAAGACTTGTAAAGCTTTCTTTCTCTTTTATAAGATGTTTAACAAGGTAAAACCCGGGATCAGATATTAAAGGAGAACCAGCTGAAGTTGCAAAAACAAAGGTTTTTCCTTCTTTTAATCTATTTAAAATCCAGTCTGTTGTTTTTTCTTTATTAAAGTCATTATAAGATTTTAGAGGTTTATTTATACCGTAATGATCCATTAAAATCTTTGTCTTTTGCCTGCTCTCACAAATAATACCATCTACCTCTTTCATTATTCGTATCACTCTATATGTAATATCTTCAAGATTACCAATTGGAGTTGCCG
Organism: uncultured bacterium; assembly: GCA_964604245.1. GTDB lineage: Bacteria > Hydrothermota > UBA3072 > UBA3072 > UBA3072 > JAFGHJ01. The sequence goes on from CAZRYJ010000017.1 coordinate 12,997, forward strand.
CAAAATAGACCAAATTTACTCTATATCCAACCTGGAAAGTTTAGAGAATTCAAAGAAATTTGAACTTTTCAAAGCAAAACGGTAATCTTTAAGAGAACTATGAATAATCTCATCCGTTTTCCTTCCAAGAACAACAAAAATAGCGTCGGAAAACTGATCGATCCAGGCAGCAAATGCCTTTGTTATTTCCTCATCTGTCGCAAGAAAAGGTTTATAAGTAATTTTAAGGTCATCCTCAATTTTAAAACTTCGTAGAATATCTGAACCCTGACAGGCATTTTCATAAGCAGGGACAAGTGTCCTCCTCACTAACGATACCCCCACAATGTCAATAAAAGATCTTATAAGGGAATTAAAGAATTTTAGATACAAATCAATTAATGCAGGATTTACTTGCTCTCTCATTTTCCTGCCTTTATAAGCGCTTACAAGCATATCTTCACTCTCAAGTAAAGCTAACAAAGTTTTTTTGTCTATCTTTCTTTTGTTCTTTTTAAGAGGGTAAATTATCTCGGGATTTCCTTCGTCAAATTTTACAAAAGAATACTTATTTGACTTATTTAATGAAAGAAAACCACTAAATTTTAAAGTTTCTAATTTATCAAAAAGCACGTCCAAATCCACATTTCCGATCTTTTTATCTGAAAATAAAGGTTTTTCCTTAAACAAGATCATTATAATATTAAGAAGATCCTCATCAATCATATAGATGTTAACAACTCCCTGATAAGCTTTTTTAGCTTTTTTTAGTACCTCTTCTAAAGGATGCTCTTTTAATTTGTTTTCACTGAAGACCCCGGCACTGATTGTTTCACCATTTTTAAAGAAAAGATATTCAAAACTTTCCGGATATTTTATCTCAATATATCCCATAAGATGACCCTCCCGGGTTTTCTTAGCCTGATTCAGAATATTATCAAAATTCACATATTGTACCGGAGCATTATTTAAGATTAAATTACCCTTAGGAAAAACCATCTTTAACCCCTTTCATTCGTTAATTATACATTATCGACAGGAAAAGTCAAGAGAGCCTAACGCGGCAAAGCCGTTAAACAGAGAATTTAGAAGTCAGGAGTCAGAATCTAGAATCCTCCCCCAACCCAAAAAACATTATTGAACCACAAAGAGCACAAAGGACACAAAGTTTCTATTTGTTGTTTTTTAAGCTAATAGTTAAAGGCGAAAAGCTAAAATCCGAGTTTAATATAGAAGAGTCTTGACAAAAAAGATAAAACAAGTAATTATTTCACAAACAGGAGAAGCTTAATATGAAAGTAAATGATAACATATTTAGAAAATATGATATAAGAGGGATAGCAGATGTTGACCTTACAAACGAATTTGCCTACCATCTGGGCAGAGCATTCGGTACTTACTTAAAAAGGAAAAACCTCACAAATATTGCCGTAGGAAGAGACGTAAGAAAAAGCTCTCCAAGACTGTTTGAAAATATCGCAAAAGGTATTATTGATACCGGATGCAACGTAATAAATATAGAGATTGGCCCAAGCCCTCTTTTATATTTCACGGTCTTTCACTACAATCTGGATGGGGGCTTAATGATTACAGGAAGCCATAATCCAATTGAATATAACGGCTTTAAGATGATGAGAGGAAAAGAAACCGTATATGATGAACAAATACAGGAATTAAAGGAATTAATAAAAAAAGAAGATTATGAAGAAGGAAAAGGAAATATAACCGAAAAAGAAGTCGTGAAAGACTATATAGAATACACATCGGCTTTGATTTCCCCGGGAAAACCATTAAAATTAGTATTGGATCCAGGAAATGGAACAGCAGGTCCTATAGCAACCGAATTATTTAAACTTTTTGGAGCAGAATTTGAATGCATTAATTGTGAACCGGACGGAAATTTCCCGAATCATTTACCGGATCCGACTGTGGTTAAGTACACCAAACAATTATCAGATAAGGTTATCGAAAAAAAAGCAGCTATGGGAATAGGATACGACGGGGACTCTGACCGTGTAGGTATAATCGACGAAAATGGCAGACTCGTATACGGAGATCAATTGTTGGGAGCTCTTGCCAAACCTATAATTTCTAAAAACCCCGGAACTGATGTAATTTTTGATGTAAAATGCAGTCAGGGATTAGTTGAATGGATTGAAAAACTCGGCGGGAAACCCTTAATGTGGAAAACAGGACATTCTCTACTAAAGGTAAAAATGAAAGAAACAGGGAGTCTGATAGCAGGAGAAATGAGTGGTCATATTTTTATCGCAGATAATTATTACGGTTTCGACGATGCCCTTTTTGTGTCTGCAAGATTCTATGAAATCGCATCCAAATCGGATAAAACCGTTTCTGAAATCATCAACGAAATACCATATTATGAAAGCACTCCTGAAATAAGAACAGAAGTCGGAGAAGAAGCTAAATGGAAAATTGTTGAAGCTGCTAAAAAAGAATTCCGCAAGAAATACGAAACCATTGAAATAGACGGAGTACGTATTTTGTTCGGAGACGGCTGGGGTCTTGTTAGAGCATCCAATACTCAACCAATAGTGGTAACTCGCTATGAAGCAAAAACCAAGGAAAGATTGGAAGAAATAAAAAAAATTGTAACAGACTTTATAGCGCAGCAAGTCGCTAAAATGTAAAAATTAAATATTAGAATGCAAAATGACAAACTAAAACTAAAAAAAGAAAATAGCCACGGATTAACACGGATTTACACTGATCTAAAAAAATGTTTTTTGATTTAACAACAATAAAAAAATATTGTGGTGGGAAGGGTATCCGTGTTCATCAGTACAAATCAGTGGCTAATTTAGGTGGGGAGGTTTGTGGTTTTAGAAACACAAAATAAAAACTCTGTGTGCTCTGTGGTTAATAATTTATGGTATATAAATGAAAAAAAGAGATATCTTAGCTGAACTCACACAAATAGCATGTAAAATAGGGATAAAAATAATTGAAGATAGATTACTAAGAAAAGGCGGATACTGCCGTGTTTTTAAAAACAAATATATAATAATGGATAAAAGGAACTCTGAAGAGGATAAATTAAAAATCTTAATTAAAGCGCTGAAAAGAAACAATCTTGAAAATGTTTATCTGACTCCAAAAATAAGGGAGTTATGCACTGAAAACGAGTAAATTTGGACTTGTCCTGGGTGGCGGCGCAGGAAGAGGTGTCGCTCACCTGGGAGTAATAAAATGTCTGGAAGAAGAAAAAACAAAGCCTTATTTTGTATTCGGAACTTCGATAGGATCACTAATAGGAGCCCTTTATTCACTCGGCTATGAATTTCCGGAATTAGTCGAAAAGGCTCAAGAAGCCGTTAAGTCTGCAGAGTTCAAGCAATTAGGTTTCGAATTCTTTAAGGATCACAAGAACGCTTTCCCTCTGAAAAAATTAAGCTGTTATCTTCGAGAAAGACTCACTTTTGCAAAAATGGCAGTAACTCCATATATTACGGAAAGAGAAACCTTGAAAAAAGTAATCACTAAATTCTTACCGGATATTAACATTGAGGATTTAAAAATTAAATTCGGATGCACTACACTCGATATTGTCTCCGGAGAAAACATATATATTGACAAAGGTCCACTTAGAGATGCAATAATCAAATCCATTTCTATATCGGGTATTTTCCCTGCATGGGAAGAAGGAAATAAAATTATGGTCGACGCAGGCCCAACTGCAAAAGTCCCTGTAGATGGGTGCCGAAAACTTGGCGCGAAAAAAGTCATCGCAGTCAATCTTGGAGCTAAACTTGGGAAATATGACAAAATTGGTTCTGCTATTTCCACGAGCTTGCGGGCAGACGAGATTGCAAAATTTCATTTCAATAGATTACAAGCAGAAAAAGCTAACGTTCTAATTGAACCAAAAGTTGAATCTATCCATTGGGCTGATTTTACTAAATTTAATCTTGGAATAAGAGTCGGATACGAGGCGACAAAAGAAAAACTTCCCGAGATAAGAAAACTTCTTAAACCATCTTTATTATCCATATTAAAAAGGTCCTTTTCCCAAAAAAATAAATAACCGCAGAGACACAAAGAACGCAGAGAAAAGAAATACAGAGTTTCCCTATTTTTTCTAATAGCTAAAGGCCAAGAGCTAAACGCTAAGTTCTAAAAAGTTACGTAAAAAAGGGGGAAGTTCCAGACAATTCTAAGCCCAGCGAGAGAGAACCCTCACCGAACTTAGAACTGATTTAATATAAAGAAAAAACAGATTTATCCTGATGCTCGACGTAAAACGGTACAAAGAAACAGGAATTTACGTTTAGGTTTGCAGAGTTGTTTTTGCAAAGACTCAATAGCTTATAATAGGATTTATCTCCTCCGCAAATTGTATCAGGAACCGTTATCAATAGATGAATATTAAATGCGTAATCATAAACAAGATCACCTTCCAACGACAATCCATCTATACGGATAGTAAAAGATTTTCCTAAACTCCCCTTTAATTCAAATGGGGCAATAACCATATTATCTTCACTATTGATTCTAGACATGTTAAGCCTCCTCTAAGGCGAAATAATTAGAAAAGTTGAATATTATCTGGGTAACCACTTTAAACCACCGTTCTACTAAATTATTAAAGAGCTACTAACATATAGTACAAGAACCGTTCCAGAAATTAAAGCATTGATAATCAAAACGTTGCATAAAAAATCTTTTGCAAAATAAGAAAACATTTCGCACAACGCAAGAAAAAAAAGAGTATTAGCCACAAAGGCACTAAGGCACAAAGAATAAAAAACTAATTTATCTTAACCACAGAGGACACAGAGGGAAAAAGAACACACAGAGAAAACAGAACCCACCACACACCCCCATTTTTTATTTTTTTGTTTTAACTAACTAACGACCTAACGATCCAACGAACCAACAAAAGAAAGAAACAAGAAATATCATGAATAAAACAAATAGTCTTATTGTTTTTTTAACTGGTATCTGAGACCTGAGATCTGGTATCTAACTTTCTTTTATCTACTATACAGTCCTACAAGTTCTCCTTTAGCAACGATATGACTTTCCATTTTTTCCAATAATTCGTATTTGGTTATATTCTCTTCTACTTCCAGCATTTTATCCAGACCATAAAGTTTAAAATGATAATGGTGAACCAGACCACGCGGCGGGCACGGGCATCCGTAGCCACTGCGACCATAATCAGTCACACCCTGAACAGCTTCAATGTCTTCGATGGGAACTCCCTCCGGCAAACTATTCAATTCAGGTGGGATATTAAATATTACCCAATGAACAAAGTCGCCACTTGGTGCATCCGGATCATCACATATCAAAGCAAGAGATACCACTCCTTCGGGAAGTTCTCCCCAGCTAATCTCTGGTGAAACATTTTCCCCTTCACAGGTATACTTACTCGGCATCATTTTTCCATTTTCAAAAGAAGAAGAAAAAACCTTTAAATTACCCATTCTCACCTCCTTGTTTTTATAACACAAGCAAAAAACCCATTTAGTTCTATGGTTTGAGTTCTAAGTTTAAAATTTTAACTTTTGGGGCGGTAATAGGATTCCGATTTTATATTAAGGCTTTTGACTTTCATCCAATTCACTCTCCATATCCCGGAGGTAACCATGTTTTAATTCGCAATAAAAGCGTTTGCGTAACCAGTCAAAATCATTCATCAATTTCACTGCATTTTCATTACCAATATTTTCCATTCCATATCTCCTGCCGGCACGCGCCCCTTTAACACACCATTTTCCAAATGGGCGATTGGCTCCTACATTACACCATACGTTAAGCAGATATATTCTCGTTCGCTTCTTTATTGTTTTAGAATGTTGACTTGCAAGCTGTATACATTCTCTGAAACCAGCTCGCCACGAGGAAAAAGGAGAAGCATTGAATCTATTTAGAGAAGCAATCTGATAGATTTGCATATGGGGTAAATGCACGAATATATCTACTCCATACTCTTCAATCCCATCGAAAATTCTTTTGGAAAATAGTTTAACTCCTCCATTAGCATATACTAAATCATTGACAGCATTCCGGCTCATCCACATATAGAAATAATCATCCGAAATCTCCGATGGAGCATCATCTAACTCAAAACTTTCCAGTATATACGCATCTCCATCAACAACAAAGAAATAATGAGTTCTTGCTACACGCGCACATTCTTTGTGAGCTTTTAAAATACCCTTCACGCCATGTACTCTTTGTGCATAAGGAAAACGTTTTTTAAGCCGCTGCCAGTGTTCCTCCGCGTATGGCTCATCATACGAAAGAAAAACTATGTCAAAATTTATTTTCTTCTTTTTGTTCATTTTAAAACATTGCAAACAAAGTAATTTATCTCTTCTGCGGCCTCTTTTTGACCTCTTCCATTCATCAACTCTCTACCTGTTTTCAAAATCTCTTCTTTTTTGTCCTCTGAATCAAGGATTTTTTTTACATTCTCAAGCAAAACGGACCTGTTTAACCTTCGAGGATCAATCCTTAAGGTAAGATTATATTTATCCATTTTGTTTACATGGATTTGGTCAATTGGATTATTTATATCCGGTATAGATATCGAGGGAATACCCAGATATGCAAGCTCCCATGTTGTTGAAAAAGTACCCTTACAAATAACGATATCACTTGCAACCATCAATCTATCCATCTTCCAGTCAAAGTCTTTAACAATTATCCTATCCTCACTCTCAAGTCTCTCAGAATACTCTTCATAAAGTTCTCCTGTCAAAAGTATCAAATTCATATTATCGCATGTTAACTCTTTAAAAACTTCTACACTTACTTCCAATAATTTATTTCTGTCTTTATGTCTTCCTCCGGGCGTCACAAGAATAACCTTGTCTTTAATATTAATGCCTAATTCATTTCTTGCTCTCGTTTTATCCTTTAAGGTATAGTCGAACTCTCGGATCACAGGACCTACGAACGTAAGGTGCACGTTGAAATCAGGAGGAATCGTATGAAATTCAGGCGTATCCACGAAAATAACATGATTTGCTTTCTTTACCGCCGGATTTATCGGATGTTTCTTGCTATATGATTCAAAAAACCAGTGCGTAATTAGAATAGAAGGAATCTTAAGTCCCTTTGTTATATGAAAAACAATAAAAACTTCATCGCTAACAATTAAATCCGGCTTGAACCTGCGTATAAGAGACCAGATCCTTAAAGATGCCTTTAAGGTTAGTTCATCATTCTGTTTTAATCCAAGATTAAAAGGTCTGAATCCATTTTTAAGAAAATAAGTATATCCTTTATCATAGGAGGCGACAAGTATGGATAACTTTTTATTTAGATTTTTGAGTTCCTTAATAATAAGTAAGTCATTCATTGCATGACTAAAACCCCGTCCTCGAGATAAGTACAATATCTTAGGACTTTTGATTTTAGACATCCTCATAAATTAAATCTACTTGTTATTGTCAATTTATCAACCCTTAGTTAAAAAATTTACATCAATTATTATACTCTTTCCCTAATCCATACGCCCAAATTTGAAAAAGATAAAAAATAATCGCGAATCCTATAAAAATAAATAATATATTTCTCCATATAGGAAGAAAAATCATATATACCAAAACAGTAAAAGATAGCATATACACTGTAAAAATCTTCAATATTGCCTTTTTTGATAACACTTTAAAGAAGCGAATAATAATAAAATCATCAAATAGACTGTATGATAATAGATTGATCGGATATAATATTATGAAAGGAATCAAAATGAGTAACTTCCAGGAACCAATAAATTGGTCTAAAAACTTTGCATTTGTAAATAAAGAAATTAAAAAATTAACAGGAATAGCAATAAACAAAGCCTCAAAAAAAGACACAGCGACAGGTATTACCCCCCGGAATAGTTCTTCTAAATCTATTCTTTCAATCTTCCATTCGGGTGGAACAATTTCTCCGTGAGCCGCCGACTTTACTATTTGACGCAGGTAATCCATAGAAAAACAAACAATAGCTACCGCTAACAACAATCCCGGTACAGCACCATAAAAGCCAAGTAATCGGGAAACTAATTGCGAGATAAAAATCATAAGAGAAAACAAAATAGAAGGAGCAATTATTGTTGCTATGTTTCCCTGATAAACAGGATATAAAAAATAATGCTCATATTTATTTTCCATATTCTCTTCTATTACACTTTAAATACGCGCATTCTCTTCTTAATACTACCGGTATTTTTTAGATAAGTCAAGCTTTTAAATATTTTAGTAGTATAAAACGATAAAAAACAAACAAGGACCCGAAGGCCCCTGTTTGTAGAGGTGTACGAAAAATAGAATTTTATATTAAACTTTTAATTACTTTTCTCCTTTAAAACAGCCTGCGCTGCAGCAAGTCTTGCAACCGGAACTCTGAACGGAGAGCAACTAACGTAATCAAGACCTATTTTATGACAAAATTCAATCGATGCAGGGTCTCCTCCATGTTCACCGCATATACCCACTTCCAAACCGGGATTGGTCTTCCTGCCTTTCCTTAAACCCATTTCAATCAATTGCCCAACACCTTCCTGGTCGAGCGTCTGGAAAGGATCGGCAGGCAAAATCCCCTTTTTAATATAACTGGGAGTATACTTACCAACATCATCTCTTGAGAAACCAAAAGTTGTCTGTGTTAGATCATTCGTTCCATAAGAGAAGAAATCAGCTACTTCCGCTATTTTATCAGCAGTCAAAGCAGCCCTCGGCAGCTCTATCATTGTACCTATCTGATAATCAACGGTTTTTCCTTTTTCTTCGAAAACTTTTTTTGCTACTTTTTCAATAACTTCTCTCTGAGAAGCAACTTCCTCTTTTCTTCCGGCAAGAGGTATCATAATCTTTGGAATAACTTTGACATTTTCGCCCACTACGTTAACAGCCGCTTCAATAATGGCTCTTGCCTGCATTTCCGTTATTTCGGGAATGAGAATACCGAGCCTGCAGCCACGAAGCCCCAGCATAGGATTTGTTTCTTCAAGACTCAATATCTTTTCTTCCACTTTTTCCACAGAAACACCCATGTTCCTGGCAAGCTCCTCTACTGCTTTCGGATCCTCAGGTAAAAACTCATGTAAGGGTGGATCAAGAAGCCTTATTATAACCGGATACCCATCCATTACCCTGAAAAGACCCTCAAAATCGCCTCTCTGCATAGGAAGTATCTTATCAAGAGCTTTCTTTTTTTCTTCAGGAGTCTCAGATAATATCATTTCTCTCATAGCGGGGATTCTATCCTCGCCAAAAAACATATGTTCTGTTCGTGCAAGACCTATCCCTTCAGCTCCGAAATCTCTGGCCTGTTTTGCATCAGTGGGAGTATCAGCGTTAGCTCTAACTCCAAGTTTTCTGATCGCATCCGCCCACTTCAATATTTTTTCGAAATTACCTGAAATCTCAGGTTCTATGGTGGGAACTTCACCAAGAATAACATTGGCAGTAGTTCCATCGATTGTTATGGCATCTCCTTCTTTAACGGTTACGTCACCGACTTTAAAAGTTTTTCCCTTGTAATCTATTGAAATATCTTCGGCACCAACAATACAGGGAGTTCCCATACCTCTTGCCACAACAGCCGCGTGGGAAGTCATCCCACCTCTTGAAGTTAAAATACCTTCTGCCGCATGCATACCGGCAATATCTTCCGGGGAAGTGACATGCCGAACAAGGAGAACCTTTTTACCGGCATTAACTTTTTCTACAGCATCATCCGCTGTAAATACGACCTCACCTGAAGCAGCACCCGGAGAAGCAGGCAAACCCTTGGCAATTACTTTAAGTTCTGCTTTAGGATCTATCATCGGATGCAATAACTGGTCAATCTGATCCGGACTGACTCTCATAACTGCTTCTTTATTATCGATAAGCCCTTCCCGAACCATATCCACAGCTATTTTTACAGCAGCCATCGCGGTTCTCTTTCCGGTTCTCGTTTGAAGAATCCATAGTTTGTCTTTCTCCACTGTAAATTCAAGATCCTCCATCTCTTTAAAATGTCCTTCAAGTTTTTTTCTTACATCTTCAAGCTGACTGTACATATCCGGCATTACATCCTGGAAAGCATCAATTGCCGAACCGGATTCTTCTTTCTGCTTGTGAGTAACCGGACCTGGTGTTCTGATACCCGCAACGACATCTTCCCCCTGCGCATCAAGTAAATACTCACCGTAAAAGGTATCTTCTCCGGTTGCTGGATTTCTTGTAAAAGCTACACCGGTACCACTACCTTCTCCTCTATTACCAAAAACCATCGCCTGTACATTTACAGCGGTACCAAGATCTCCGGGAATATTATTTATCCTTCTGTATTCTTTTGCTCTTTTATTATCCCAGGACGAGAAAACCGCGTTAACGGCGCCCATCAATTGATCTTTAGGAGCCTGTGGGAAATCCTTTCCGGTTTTTTGCTTAATAAGTGCTTTAAATTTATTAGAGATTTCTTTCCAATCTTCTGCAGTAAGTCCGGCATCTTCTTTTACACCTTTTGTGTTTTTTGTTTCCTGGATGATCGCTTCAAACTCTTCATGTTCAACACCCATTACCACATCACCATACATCTGAATTAACCTACGATAACTATCATATACAAAACGAGGATCTGCATTATCAATAAGATCCTTTACTATTTCTTCATTTAATCCGAGATTTAAAATTGAATCCATCATACCCGGCATTGAAATAGCTGCTC